>JAUCGN010000006.1 GCA_030378125.1 Thiotrichales bacterium HSG1
TTCATTAAAAAAATATCTGAACATTCAGCGTTTAAAGATACAATAATAGTCTTATTTAGTGATCATCTTTCAATGCGTCATAGTGCAAAAAAGTTTTACCCAAAAGATTATAAAAGAAAGTTATTTTGGTTAATTTTAAACGGTGGATCAGGTATTAATCCAACCAAAGGCACTCACATGGATTTAGCTCCGACAATATTGGACATCATGGGAGTAAAACATAATGCTAAATTTTTGGCGGGTAACAATCTCCTTGATATAACTAACAGACCTACTAAAATAGATAATTATAAGAGAAAACAAGTAATTAAATATGTTAATTCTAACTTTTTTTCCCAAAGGGACTATTCATTTTGTGCTGAGGAATACTTGTTTACTGGTCAATCAGAAATTAAAATTGGTAATAAAAACATTGTTTCATCTTTTGAAGGATACCCATTAGAAACAGAAAGATTTAAATATAATCTAGCAATAATAGCATTCATTGATAAATCTGGTAAAATAGGGGACGCTTCGATCGTACATTTTGATGACTTAACCAAAATCTTACGTGCTAATCAACATAAAACCTTTTTACTTGTTAGTCCAAATCGAAAGTTACCGTATTGGCTAAACAATGCAGTTAAACCAGATGATAAATCAATATTAGTATTATTTGGTAATATGCGTGGAACTATTACTAATCTAGGTTCTTTTGCCAATTTACAACAAGTTAAAGTAAAAAATTCTGATTGTAAAAAATTAATTACAACAGTTCAAAAACCAGCTAAATGCACGATTGATGATAAATATGTTGCTTCGTATTCAAATGGATTAATAACCATACCAAGGGTCATTTCTTCTGACTTAATGTTTGAGGGGGTTTTAAAACAGTCTTCTCCTAATCATTTTATAATACAATCATATTCTTCTTCAAAATTATCAACCAATATAGATGAGATGTCTCATTGTTATGCTTCTCATGCCAATAATATTCTGACAGTACCTTTTATTCTAAATGATGGAACTACTCATAACGTAGAAATGCAGATAGTTTCTGATAAACCAGTGACATTCACAATCAATGATGCTGTATTTGAAGATAAAATAATTGGTAATCTTGAATAAATTGGATCACATTTTTCTTAAAAGAACATATTATGTTAGCAAAAAGAATTATTCCTTGTCTTGATGTTGATGCCGGACGAGTTGTAAAAGGTGTAAAATTCGTAAATATCCGTGATGCTGGAGACCCAGTTGAAATCGCAAAACGCTATGATGAACAAGGTGCAGATGAAATAACGTTTTTAGATATAACAGCCAGTTCTGACAATCGTGATACTATGCTCCATGTTGTAGAAAAGGTTGCTAGTCAAGTATTTATCCCTTTAACAGTTGGTGGTGGGATTCGTGAACTAGCCGACATAAGACGTATGCTTAATGCCGGAGCTGATAAAGTAGCAATTAATACCGCCGCAATTTTTAATCCTGAGTTTGTACAAAAAGCTACAGAACATTTTGGTTCACAATGTATTGTAGTGGCTATTGATGCAAAACAGGTTGTTACCGATATTCCTCATTGGGAAATTTTTACTCATGGTGGACGTAAAAAAACTGGGATAGATGCAATAGAATGGGCTAAAAAGATGACTGCTTTTGGAGCCGGAGAAATATTGCTTACTAGCATGGATCGAGATGGAACTCGTAATGGTTTTGATTTGGAACTAACTAGCACTGTTAGTAAGGCTGTCAGCGTTCCGGTGATTGCGTCTGGTGGAGTAGGTACATTGGAACATTTGGTGGAAGGTATTATTGAAGGTAAGGCAGATGCAGTATTAGCAGCTAGTATATTTCATTTTGGTGAGCATACTATTGCTGAAGCTAAACATGTTATGGCAGTAAATGGTATTGAAATACGGTTATAAGGTAATATTTATATCTCAAGATTGGTATTACTTAATCTTTACAAATCAAAATTTAAAAATGGATAGTCCTGCAATACATAGTGATAAATCTATTAATCATTTGATAATTAGTAAATTTTTTAGATGAAACACTACTTTATGCAGAACTACCTGAAAATGAAACTATGAAAACTCAAAAATTAAGAAAAATAATTGTCAAAAAATTGCCAACGTTAATGCAAAATGATGAGACATTTCGACAAGTCATATTGGAAATAAGTAGTACTCAATTTGCTGATAAAGTTGAAACAAAAAGTCGTTTTGACCGTATGATGGAAATGTTCCAACAACAACTGGATGAAGAGGTAAAAAATAGAAAATCATGGGAAGCAAAGTGGAAAATCCAAGCTGAAGAACGAAGAAAGGATCAAGAAGCCCAAAATGTTAAGTGGAAAGCTCAGACTGAAGAACGAAGGAAGGAGCAAGAAGCTCAAAATGTTAAATGGGAAGCTCAGGCTGAAGAACGAAGGAAGGATCAAGAAGCTCAAGAAGCAAGGTGGAAAACTCAAGCAGAAGAGCGAAAGAAAGATCAAGAAGTTCAAGAAGCAAAATGGGAGAAGAACCAACAAGTAATTACAGATATGATGGCTGAAATTAAAGAATTAAATCGCAAACATGATAGCACTATTGGTGCTTTAGGTAGTCGTTGGGGGTTACATTCAGAAGCATCATTTAGAAACGCATTGAAGGGTATATTGACAGACATACCTAACATTGAAGTATTGAACGTGAATGAATATGATGAAGATGGATTCGTATTTGGTCATCCTGAGCAAGTTGAATTAGATGTAATCATTAAAAATGGCTTGCTAATAATTTGTGAAATTAAATCTTCGACGGGTAAAGGAGAAATGTATATTTTTGAGCGGAAAGTACGTTTTTATGAAAAACTGCATAATCGTAAAGCCGATAGAATGATGGTTATTTCTCCTATGATAGACGACAAAGCTAAAATAGTTGCTAAAAATTTGGGAATAGAAACATATTCTTATGCAAATAATGTTGATTTGTAAAAATTTAGAAATATATTCTAACTAATTCATCAATATGTTAAGGAGTAATATCAAGTGCGTATTAATTTAATTTGGGTATTATTTAAGCGTGAGTTAAGTGGTTATTTTACCACTCCCATTGCTTATGTTTTTATGGTTATATTTTTATTTTTAAGTGGAATTTTCACCTTTTATTTAGGTAGCTTTTTCGCTAGAGGTCAAGCAGATTTATTACCATTTTTTACAGTTCATCCTTGGTTATACCTCTTTTTAATCCCAGCTTTGGCCATGCGATTATGGGCAGAAGAACGTAAAAGTGATACTATCGAACTGTTACTAACCATGCCAATTACCATTGGTGAAGCAGTTTTAGGTAAATTTTTGGCAGCCTGGGCTTTTACAGCAATTGCATTAGCTATGACCTTTCCAATGTGGATTAGCGTAAACTATTTAGGTAATCCTGATAACTACATAATTATGGCTGGTTATATAGGTAGCTTATTGATGGCTGGTGGTTTTTTAGCAATTGGTTCTTGTATGTCTGCCTTAACCAAGAATCAGGTTATTGCTTTTGTCATCACAGTAGTTATGTGTTTGGCATTCATTCTTAGTGGTTTTCCACTAGTGTTAGATTTTTTTAGTGGTTGGGCCCCTCAAATAATTGTTAAAACTATCAGCTCGTTTAGCTTTTTGACTCATTTTAGTGCTATAACTAAAGGTGTGATTGATATACGAGACCTAATTTATTTTTTCACATTGATATCTTTCTGGTTGTTTGCAACTACTGTCCTTATTGAAATGAAAAAAGCCGATTAAGAGGAATATAAAATGAATCAAAAGATTTTAACCACCACTAGTTTAATTATAGCTGTTATCTTATTTTTAGCGATAAATATCGTTAGTAAAGAACTGTTTAGTTCAGCTCGACTCGACCTAACTGAAAATCAACTTTATACCTTGTCGGAAGGAACTGAAAATGTTCTACAAACTTTAGAAGAACCAGTTACTTTACGCTTTTTTCTGTCAGAAAAATTGGTAACTAGTTTGAGCATTAATAGTTATGCCGAACGGGTGAAAGACCTGTTGCTAGAATACCAACGGATTGCTGGTGATAAAATGAAGCTGATTTTTATCGATCCAGAACCATTTTCTGAATCAGAAGACCAAGCAGAAGGTTATGGTTTACAAGGAGTTCCTATTGATGATAGTAACACTACTTTCTATTTCGGACTGGCCGGAAGCGATTCAACTAATAACGAAAATGTGATTCCATTTTTCTCACCTAATAGAGAGGAATTTTTGGAATATGATTTGACTAAATTTGTGTATAAACTAGCTCATCCAGAACAAAAAACAGTTGGTTTAATGAGTACCTTACCAATGCAAAATGCTGCTTCTCCACTCATGCCAAACAATTCTGGTGGGCAAGAGTGGATGGTTGTTGATCACTTAAAACAGCTATTGGAAGTAAAAACTGTGGCTGTTGATGTTGATGCTATTCCAGATGATATTGACGTATTGATGGTGGTACATCCGATGGGATTGACTGATAAAACCTTGTATGCGGTTGATCAGTTTGTGTTAAACGGTGGGAAAGCTATTGTATTTGCTGATCCATATTCAGAAGTGTATGAACCGGTAACCGATCCAAAGAATCCTTTTGCTGCTATGCAGGCTCCGCGCAACTCTGATTTTAGTAAATTATTTGATGCATGGGGAATTGAAGTAACAGCTCAAGTAGTTGGTGACTTGCAAACCGCTCAAAAGGTACAAATGCAAAAAGGTTCAAAGATGTCGGTGATTACTTATCCAGTGTGGATGGATTTAAATGGAAAGCAATATTTTAATACCGATGACATTGTTACTAGTAAACTGGGCAATGTGGTGATGGCTACGGCTGGCAGCATAGTTGAAAAGGGTGATGTGGCAACAGAAATTACCCCATTAATTAAGTCTGGAACTAAATCCATGCAAATTGAAGTTGCAAAATTAGGTTTTATGTCAGAACCTGAAGAATTGGTGCGTGAATTTAAACCTGAGTCCAGCTTTACCTTAGCAGCCCGCGTCACTGGTCCAGTAAAAACAGCATTTCCTGATGGAAGACCTAAGGCTGAAGAGACAGAAGATGGAGAACCTGAGGTTATCAATGAAACTAATCACATAACCGAATCAGTTGAAAATATTAATGTTATTGTAGTTGCTGACACTGATATTTTGGAAGACAAATTTTGGGTCAGAGTTCAGAATATGTTTGGGCAACGACTGGCAATTCCGCATGCTGCTAATGCCACTTTTGTTTCCAATGCGTTGGATAATTTGACTGGTAGCAATGATTTGATTAGTGTACGCAATCGTGGTAATTTTACTCGACCTTTTCTTAAAGTTGAAGAAATTCAACAACAAGCTGAACAACGTTTTCGTGAAAAAGAGAAAGAATTGTTGGCTAGATTAAGTGATGCAGATCAAAAAATTCAGGAAATGCAACGGCGAAAGCAAGAAGGTAATGAATTAGCTCTCAATATTAAACAGCAGAAAGAAATTTCTAATTTCCGTAATGAAAAAATTACGGTTCGGAAAGAGTTGCGTAATGTACAACATGAATTGCGTAACAATATTGAGAGTTTGGAAACTCAAATGAAGTTTATCAATATTGGATTGATGCCATTGTTGATTGGTTTGGGTGGAATTGCTTTGGGTATTTTAGGTAGGCGTAAGCGGAAGGTAATTCCAAAGCGATGAAGGTTTGTTGACCTTGATTTTCCAAACTAAAGTATTCTAGGCTGAAGCTTTTTAGAAAAAACTTTAGCTTAGAATGGACTCCTATTTTCTGAAATACTTATAGCAGGTATTTTGACCAAATGGAAAAAATTACAGAAATCATCGAAAACATAGAACAATATCAGCTAGGAGAAACTGATGAGGATTTTATTTGTGTGAGCGATGAACATAATCGAATAATAACTGTGGCTTTGGTTAGACAGGTTGAGCTACATTTAGATATTTTAAGCCGTGATTTTGATCCTGATATTTATGATAATCAAGAATTTTTTGAGGTAATTGAAGACTTAGCCCTTCACAGTCGACATTCACGCATTAGAATTTTATTACACAACACTAAAAAAGTTGCCCAACGTGGACATATGATTTTTTATCTTGGTAAAAGATTGGGTAGTTTGCTCCAATTTCGCAGTCTAGCAGAAAAGCATCAACATATCCCAGATACTTTTATGTTAGCAGACGGAATTGGAGTTATGCATCGACCTCACACTGATACTTTAGCAGCCAGCGTCAATTTTAAAGATCGACCCAAAGTTAAAAAACTGTCACAACTGTTTAACAATATTTGGGAAGACAGTGAACCAGATGCAGAATCACGTCATATTGTGGTATAGCAATAGTCCCCATACTGTGGTGCTACAACATATTGCCATTAAAACTGCTGCTGCCCCAATGTCTTTAGCCCGTTTAATTAAGGGATGCCATTCTTCACTAACGCTATCCGCTACTGCCTCAACGGCGGAATTTAGTAGTTCTACTATCAATACCAATAATAGGCTAGAGATTAATAAGGCTTGCTCAACCCCAGTCTTTCCCAAGTAAAATCCTAATGGTATCAATATCATACACGCTATAGACTCCTGCCGAAAAGCAGCTTCATTGATCCAAGTAGCTTTGAATCCTTCCAACGAATAGCCAAATGCTTTTATAATACGAGTTATTCCAGTATGTTGATGTTTCATAACCAAATAATATCCAAATCTTTAGCGGCTTTAACTTCATTTAAACGTCTAATTGGTAAGTTGTGAGGAGCTTGTTGCAAAATTTCTGGTTTAGTTTCTGCCTCTATCAAAATCTCATCCATAGCTGCAATAAAGGCATCCAAAGTTTGCTTGTCCTCAGTTTCAGTCGGTTCAATCAATAAACATTCTGCGACTAGCAAGGGAAAATAAGTGGTTGGAGCGTGGAAACCTTTATCAAGTAAACGTTTAGCAAAATCCATTGCTGAAACTCCCTATTGTTTAGACTGTTTTTTAAGGGTTAAACTAAACTCATGGCTGGCACGCCGATTAGGAAATGCCAAGTCAAATTTATCCAACTTAGCTTGCAAATAGTTGGCATTTAAAGTCGAAAAATCAGCTACTCTGGTCAAACCTTCTCGACCAAGTAAACGGATATAAACATAAGCTCGTAACAAAATCCCAACATTACCAGCATTAGCCGATAAGCGACCTATGGTTTGTGGATATTCTGTTTCCGTCAACCAAATATAGCTATTGTTCTGATAACCAATTGTGGGAATTGGTAAAAAAGGTAATAATTTATTGTTAACTCCAACTGGACCAGCACCCGGACCACCACCACCATGTGGAGTTGAAAAAGTTTTATGAAGATTAATATGAATTACATCAAATCCCATGTCTCCCGGCCGCACCTTTCCCAAAATTGCATTGAGGTTTGCCCCATCATAATATAACAATCCACCAACTGAATGAATACATTGAGATATTTCCTTAACCTGTCGTTCAAATACCCCTAAAGTAGAAGGATTGGTCAACATAATTCCAGCAGTTTGAGGTCCAACCATAGTTTTCAATATTTCAATATCTACATCACCTGCATCGTTAGTTGGAATTTCTCGCACTTTAAAACCACACATAACGGCAGAAGCTGGATTTGTACCATGAGCAGCATCCGGCACTAAAATTTCAGTCCTTTGCTGCTCATTATTAGCATCGTGATAAGCCCGCAACATAGCAACTCCAGCAAATTCTCCTTGAGCACCTGCGGCTGGTGCTAAAGATATAGCTTGCATCCCAGTGATTTCTTTTAATATCTCTTGTAAGTCATATAGACAAGCTAAAGTTCCTTGAATTTCTGGATTGGTTGGGTGTTGAGATAAAAATTCGGGCAACATTGCCAAAGTGTTGCACACTCGTGGGTTGTATTTCATGGTGCAGGAACCGAGTGGATAAAAATGAGTGTCAATGGAGAAATTTTTTTGAGATAAACGAGTATAATGCCGCACCACTTGCATTTCCGATACTTGAGGTAATACTGGTGGAGTTTTTCGCAGAAATTTGGTTGGAATATTTGTTTTCCGTTTAGCTGGATATTGGGATGTTGCAGTTCTTCTTAAACTACTTTGTTCAAAAATTAGCATATGTTTTTCTTAAAAAAATTATTAATTCATGTAAAGGTATAAATAGTGAAACATAAATTTTAATGTATTTTGGGAATACAATACTTCAAGTACAGAATTTTTGCCAGAATTATTTTTACCAACAATTATAGCGTTTCCCGATTATGTAATATACAAAATATAGGCAATGTTGAAAGCAATTTCGAGCATCAATAGCAGGTAAAATCGAAATTTCAAATATAAATCTTGTTTTATTTCAAAATATTAACATATCCGTAAACTTGGTTTACCTGTGGATAATGAGAAGTTACTTTATTTCTATGTAACATACTATTATACATCATTTTATGCTAGTTTTGCTATACCCATTATACTTGTTGTTTAAATAATATTAGCGGAAATATAGGAATGTTACTGTAGCTATCAATATATTTAATTTATATTTGCATAAATTGTTTAAAAACTCCATGATGAAAATATTATGTTAAAATGGCCATTTAGTGATATTATTAACTAAATAATTGTGAAGATTTAAAATAATTTTTATAAACTGAGGTAATATAAGTATGTTAAAACAGCTTTCATTAGTTATTGTGACAGCTTTTATGCTGTCTTGTACCAATATGCCTAATTCTGCGGGTGATTTGGCTCAAAATGAAGCTTTACAAGGTGGGTTATTAGGTGGTTTGCTTTGTGGTGGGGCAGCTAAATTAGCTGGTTTAAATCGGGAACAAATTGTAATAGCCACAGCTGGTTGTGCTGGTATAGGTGCTATTGTGGGAAAACAATTGCGAGATAGGCGTGAAAAATATGCTTCTGATGAGGAATTCTTTATTGGTGAAATAAAAGCGGCTCAATTATTTAATTCTGAACAAGCTGTTTATAAGGAACGGTTGATAACAGAAGTGAATGATTTAAGAATTGAAAATCAGGAATTTCTAAGATCACAACAGGCAGGTAAATCTTTTAGGACAAGGTTAGCTAGACATAAGGAGACAATCAATGATAAGCAGCAACAAGCTAAAACTGAAATTAGTAAGATGCAAGAAGAGCTTAAATTTCAAGAGGCATTGTACACTAAGCTAAAAAATGCTAACAGTCCTTCACGTTTAGCTAATTTGCAAAATGAAGTTGGTAAATTAAGAGATATAATAGCTGAAGTGGAAGAGCTACAGTTACAATTAGCTGATTTGAATGATAAGTTAATTTAATTACTGACGTTACGCAGAGAGCATTTTAATTAATTTGCATTTCATACTTCTATAGGTTTCACCTATGGCTATTCATGTTTCACCCCGTTGGGGTTGTTTAAATCCTGAAAGGATTGAATATGAATAGTCACCGATGAAATCAGTTAATTATAACGAATACGAATGATAGAATGTTCCCAATCTGTGGGTTGAGAATATAAAAATATTAATTGACTTATGCTTCCATGAATAATTCCAGTACATTGTTTAAAAAGCACATCCCAGTCTCAGTAGTGTAGATATGTTGTTGTCTTTTTTGTAACCAACCTTTGGTTAATGCCTGTTGTATTGGTTTTTTTATATGATTTATATTTAAACCAGTGTTATTGGCAAATTCCGTTTCAGTAAAACCTTCTAATAAACGCAAAGCATTCATCATAAATTCTAATATTATATCGGTATCGGTGAGTATATTTGTTTCAGTTGCTGAGGTTGATTTCAAGTAGGCAACCGGATGATTTGGTTTGGAAAAACGAGTAATTGTAGTATTATTGGTAATTTTACTGTGAGCACCAGCCCCTATTCCCAAATAGTCTCCAAATTTCCAATAGTTAACATTATGTTGACATTGATAACCTGATTTAGCATATGCAGAAACTTCATACTGTACATATCCTTGAGTAGCTAGGTATTTTTGACCAGCAGTTTGGATTTGCCACAATAAATCGTCATCGGGTAAATTTTTTGGTACTTTATGATGAAAATAAGTATTGGGTTCAATGGTTAACTGATACCATGATATGTGAGTTGGTTGACAACTAACGGTAGTTTGTAAGTCCTGTAAGGCATCTGTAACTGTTTGATTTGGTAAGCCAAACATTAAATCTAAATTTATGTTATTAAAACCAATTTGTTGAGCAGTTTTTATCGCTTGAATTGCTTCTGTCCGATCATGAATACGACCTAAAGTTTGGAGGTATTTATCGTTAAAACTTTGGATTCCTAATGATAAACGGTTGACTCCAGCTGTACCAAATCCAGCTAGTTTATCTGCTACACCCGGATTAACTTCCATAGTTATTTCAGCATTTTCTTTAACCAGAAATTTGGTTTTAATTGCTGACAACAGCTCAGAAATTGCTGTAACAGATAATACGCTGGGAGTTCCGCCACCAATAAAAATGCTGTTTATGGTTCTATCTTTAGGTAAATTTTGTTTTAAATCAAGTAGTAACGCCTGTATATATTCTGTTTCTGGTATAACCTTTGTTATTTGGTGCGAATTGAAATCACAATAGGGACATTTACGAATACACCAAGGAATATGTATGTAAAGGCTTAACGGGATAGGTGTCAAATCAATCGAACTCGTGCAAACTTTCGTTTTCCGACCTGATAGACACATTCTGAACCTTTAGTAATTTTCAAACTTCGATCACTAACTTTTTCACCATCAATTTTAACCGCACCTTGTTTTAGCATTCGGTTTGCATCTGATGTACTGCTAGTTAAACCAGCATTTTTCAATAAGTTAGCTATCGGCAATTCAACGGCGACTAACTCTACCAGTGGTATATCTGTCGGTATTTCTTTGCGTTTAAAACGAGCTATAAAGTCCTCATATGCTTGCACTGCTGCCGTCTTATTGTGAAATCTTTCAATAATTTCTTGGGCAAACTCAACTTTAACGTCTCTTGGGTTTTTTCCATCTTCAACTGATTGTTTTAACTTCTCAATTTCTGTTACAGTCTTAAAACTTAACAGTTCAATGTATCTCCACATCAAATCATCAGAGACTGACATCAACTTGCCAAACATATCATTCGCTGGTTCATCAATTCCAATATAATTATCCAAAGATTTAGACATTTTTTGTACACCATCCAAACCTTCTAAAATTGGCATTGTTAGTACCACTTGTGGAGTTTGACCATAATGTTTTTGCAACTCTCGTCCAACCAACAAATTAAATTTTTGGTCTGTACCACCCAACTCAATATCAGCTTTTAATTCTACTGAATCATAGCCTTGAATCAATGGATATAAAAACTCATGAATAGCGATTGGTTGACCATTTTTATAACGCTTGTCAAAATCATCTCGTTCTAACATTCGAGCTACAGTATGTTTAGCTGCCAATTTAATCAAATCACTGACAGCCATTTTTTCCATCCATTCAGAATTAAAACAAACTTGAGTTACTTCTGGATCAAGGATTTTATAAATCTGCTCTTGATAAGTCTTAGCATTTTGTAAAACTTGTTCACGAGTTAAAGGTTTACGAGTTATATTTTTACCAGTTGGATCACCTATCATACCGGTGAAATCACCGATCAAAAATAAAATTGTATGACCTAATTGCTGGAATTGGCGTAATTTATTTAATAATACTGTATGACCTAAATGTAAATCCGGAGCAGTTGGGTCAAAACCAGCTTTTATGCGCAATGGTTTATTAAGTGCTAACTTGGTTTGTAATTCTGTTTCAGTTAATACTTCATGAATGCCATGTTTAATTTGAATTAAATGTTCTTTCATAAATGTGGATAGTTTGTTAAAAAAGTTAGTTCATACATAAATCCATCCTAATATATTTGACACGGAAATAAATTTAACTTTAGGTAGGTCGGGTTAGATTATTGAGCAAGGTGAAATAACGTAACCCGACATCTATATAAAATGGGTTTAAAAAGGTTTAAGTTATTCCCGTGTACAATATAAATATATAATACTTGGATAGATAAAATTTATAGCCAACAAATATTAGAAGACATGAAATTATGAAAAAACAATTATCAGATCAATGCACCAAATACAACAACGCAACTCCAATTATCATACTTAAAAAACCGGTGGTACGCAAAGTTTTGTCTTCCATCTCACTGATAGATTTCAAAGTTTTACGCCACCCGGTTGGATTTAAAAAAGGTAACATGCCTTCAATTATAAAAATTAAAGAAATAGCAATCCCAAGTTCTTCCCACATAGATTTAATCTAGTTCACCATTAGTTGGTACAACCTCAGGTACAACCACGTCTTTTGGTAAAGAATTATTGGTTTCAACATTTTTTATTTCAACTGGAACTTTTGATGTTGTTGATGTAGAACCCGGTTCTGTCATGGAAATAGGGTAGAATGACTTTTTTCCATTTAAATCTTTAAAATAATTAAAGAAATCAGATTCAGGTTGAATAATCAATACATCATTACGATTATTAAAAGCTGTTTTGTAAGCATTTAAACTACGGTATAAAGTGTAAAACTCTTGATTCTGATTATATGCTTTAGCGTAGGTATCAGCAGAAATAGCTTCACCTTCACCACGAATTTGCTCAGAATCACGTTCTGCTTTAGAAAAAACCTCTATCCGTTCTCGATCAGCATTAGCCCTAATCCGTACCGCATCAGCTTCACCTTGAGAACGCCATTTTTTAGCGACCCGTTCCCGTTCAGCTTCCATACGGCGATACACTGAATTACTAACTTCTGCTGGTAATTCAATCCTTTTTATCCTTACATCAATAATATCAATTCCTAATAATTTAGGAACGTTAACGTTGGCTTCTTTGGTAATAATACCCATGATTTCTACTCTATCACCAGATACCACTTCTTTAATGGTACGTTTACCAAATTCACTCCTTAAACCGTCAGCAATAATTTCCCCTAACCGATCTCTGGCTCGTTGTTGATTACCACTAACTGCCTTATAATAGGTAATAACATTAGTAATACGCCATTTAATAAAGGAATCAACAATCAAGTTCTTTTTCTCTACAGTCAAAAATTGCTGTGGAGGAGAGTCAAGAGTTTGAATCCGCTTATCAAAAGTCATGACATTATGAATCGGACTTTTAAAATGTAGTCCTGGTCCGAAATCATCCCCAACTATTTTCTTAAACCGCAACATTAAAGCTAACTCAGTCTCTTGCACTGTAAACATGGATAAAGAACCAACCATCACGATAATTGGCAATAGAACAAAAGTAATTGTTTTATACATTAGCGGCTTCCTCTATCACGAGCATTATCACTCCGAACTCTATTTCTAGTCGGTTGATTTTTAGCTGATTGTTGTGAATCTGGTAGCAATGGAACTGCTGCTCCACCATTAATCCGATTACCTATCAATTTATCTAACGGTAACACCATTAAATTATTACCACTATTCACATCCAACATAACTTTACTAGTTTTGGATAATACAGATTCCATAGTTTCAAGGTACAAACGTTGTCTAGTAATTTCTGGTGCTTTTTCATATTCAGTCAAAACACTTAAAAAGCGCTTAGTTTCACCTTCAGAACGTGCAACAACTTGAGCTTTGTAAGCCTGAGCTTCTTGGCGTAATTTATCCGCAGCACCTTTCACTTTTTCTATTACTTCATTAGCGTAAGCCTGAGCTTTATTTTTACTGCGTTCTTGATCTTCCCGTGCTTTAATAACATCTTCAAAAGCACCTTGTACTTCAGCTGGTGGTTGTGCATTCTGCATATTGACGTTAATGACAGTCAAACCAGTTTCGTAGCGGTCAACAATTTCCTGAATAAGCAGTTTAGTATCAGCAGCTACTCTAGTCCGTTCACTTGTTAAAACAGCATCCATTTTACTAGTACCAACTATTTCTCGTAAAGAACTTTCCGTAGCTTGTAGTAGAGTATCATCTGGGTCAATCACGTTAAATAAGTAATCTTTTGCACTAACGACACGATATTGGACAATTACTTCAATTTCAACGATATTTTCATCTTTCGTTAACATTAAGGCTTTGTGGGTAACTGGTCGTACCTCTTGGATATTAACTGGTTGAACTTGTTCAATAGGATAAGGTATGTGCCAATTCAAACCCTGTTGAGTGGTTTCATGATATTGGCCAAATCTAGTTACTACCCCAACTTCCGCTGGCTGAATTGTATAAATACCAAACATACTCCAGACTAATATAGCCAAAACTAGTATTATTCCTAAAGACGGACCACCAGAACCTCCTCCAGTACCATTATTTTTACCACCGCCACCAAATATACTTCCAAGCTTATCTTGGATTTTTTGGATAAGTTCATCCAAATCTGGTGGCCCTTGTTTTTTACCCCAAGGGTTATTATCACCTGGTTCATTCCAAGCCATAGTTACTCCTCATAATATTAAATTTATTTGTAAACTTCCCATGTCTTTGATAGATATGGAAAACTTAATTAGTCTTTACTATTTAACCAATTGTAACCGCAAATCTGCTTTAGTTAAACAATTAAAAGATTGTGTTGCCATCTGGATTTCCAACAGGCTGTCACCATTATCTGCATATAGCTCTTGCAAGACAACCGCATTTTTAAACAAAGTTGCTCTTAAATCTCCAGCATTCACTGGTACGCGTACCTGACAATGAGTAGTACCTGAACTTAATTGTTTTGCTAATAGTTCATACAGGTTTTCAATTCCTTCACCATTCAATGCGGATAGCCATACTGTCGTTCGGTCTTTAACCTGATAACAACGACTTGAGCAATCAGGTAAACAGTCAATTTTATTATAAACTAAAATTTGAGGCACATCGGTAACACCAATATCAGTTAAAACTTTGTTTACCTGCTCAATTCGTAATTGACGTTCTGGATCACTCGCATCAACAACATGTAGCAATAAGTCAGCTTGTCTGGTTTCCTCCAAAGTAGCTCGAAATGCAGCAATCAGGTCATGCGGTAAATTTTGTACAAAACCAACTGTATCAGCTAAAATTAAGCGTATTTTATTAGGTAAAACAAGTCGTCTTAGTTTAGAATCTAAAGTGGCAAATAACTGATCTGCTACCAAAACATCTGCTTGTGTTAGATAATTGAATAGAGTCGATTTACCTGTATTGGTATAACCCACTAATGATACAATTGGTAGTTGAGCCTGTTGGCGAGCTTTCCTACTTAATTTACGTTGTTGACTAACTTTAGACAAACGTTTATTAATGGATTTAATACGATTTCCGATTAACCTCCGATCTGTCTCTAATTGAGTTTCTCCCGGACCTCGTAAACCAATACCACCTTTTTGCCTTTCTAAATGTGTCCAACCTTTAATTAGACGAGTACTTAAATGTTTCAATTGAGCCAATTCAACTTGTAATTTACCTTCAAAAGAAGAAGCCCTTTGAGCAAAAATATCTAAAATAACCCCAGTTCGATCTAATACACGACACTGTAATACATTTTCCAAATTACGTTCTTGACCGGGAGTCAACACATGGTTAAATAACACCACATCAGCTTTATAAGCTAACACTAATTCACTGAGTTCTTGTAACTTACCACTGCCAATAAAGGAACGTGGTTCTGGTTTGTTACGAGTTGTGGTTAATTTGAACACCACAGTTACTCCGGCTGAACCGGCTAATTCAGTGAATTCTTCTGACGAATTTTGCTCAGAGGAATAAACTAAATTAACAGATACTAAAATAGCACGTTCACCACCATGTGGTCTTTCGAACATAGTTATTGATTATGAATCATTTATTATCATCCGATTCAGTATCGTAAGGAACTTTTACTTGACGAACTGGTACGATAGTTGATATGGCATGTTTATATACCATTTGATTCACTGAATTTTTCAGCAGCAATACGAACTGATCAAAAGATTCAACATACCCTTGCAATTTAATACCATTGACCAGATAAATCGAAACCGCAATATGTTCTTTGCGTAAAATATTTAAAAAAGGGTCTTGTATAGACTGCCCCTTACCACTCATAGGTTATTCTCCATAGTTATTAAGTCATTTGAATTAATTAAAAACTAATCCCAACCATGTAGTTGAAACCAACCACTACGGTCAAGTACATCCTTGGAATAATCATGGCCAGTAGTTCTAGCATCAACATTATCACCAGCCTTGATAGAACGCAAAGTTGCTGTTGCACCACCATTGTAAGCAGCAATCATTGCTCGTAATTTTTGTTTTTCGCTTAGGCCACTAGCCCTTTTAGAAAAAAATTTTCTAGCCCTGTCCAATACAACACAAGCGTAGATAATATTTTCTCTTGGATCATGCCAATCACCGGTGCGAGCGAATTCATGCCAATCATAATCTATTTGCATCAAACCTCGTCCATAACCACCACCATCTGGTGGTTCAACTCCTCTACGTTTACCTCTTGGCCGTCGTCTAGCAAAATCTCCTCTGCCACCAGGTCCTCTTGGTTTTAAAGCCATACCCCAATGTGATTCACGCGAACCCATACCACATATCAATGATGGTTTAACTCTATAACGCCTAGAAACATCATTAATAATGCTTCGGTACTTACGAGCTTCGCGTAGCTGTGATAACATGACCCGGTTATTCCGGCTAAATGTTGTTTTAAAGCTACCACCAATCGGTTTTTCGACCGGTTTATTGACTGGCTCCTTAGGTTTAGTTGGCCGAATGGGAACAGGAGTTGGTTGCACTACTTCTCTTGGTTTACCAAATATTCTAAAAAACCAAGAATAACGGGAACTATCTTGACCTGGTCTATCCATAAATTAAAACCCCAGTTGGTTAATTGTTAGTCCATTTACTAGCTTTTTCAGTGCCATCTTCAAACTTCATGATACCACGTCCATTAGCCTTACCATTTTCAAACTGACCAATATAACGATCTCCATTATACCAAACATAAGTTCCAGTGCCATTTAGCATTCCATTGAAAAAACCACCTTCATAGACATCTATTCCGATTGCCTTACCACGACCATGAGCTTTACCTCCTTTGCAGTTTCCATTATATTTACCACGTAAACGAGGATCGGCAACATAACAACCGGCATGAGGTATTTGTGCCACACCACTTATGAATTGGCCGGCAAAACTGGCTTCATCACCCCAAACATAAACTCCTTGTCCGTGAGCGTATCCGTTAATAAATTCTCCTTCATATTTATTTTTACCAATCGCATTACCCTTGCCATAAGCCTTGTTATTTTGGCAATCACCACTGTAATAACCACGCAAATCTACATCTGCTACATAACAATTTTTATGTGGCGGCCTTGTTTGGCAACCTGCTATCGCTATCAGCATTCCTAACAAATATATTTTATTCAAAAGTGACATAAGATTATCCTTAAATGACTAACCGTTTTTTTTAAACCCACACTGGCTTTTAAGAATCAAGCGTGTTAGAAAACTATAAAATCTATACTCAACACATTAATAAATTTAACTTCTAATAGTTCGGATTATTTTATTGACAAAATGAAATAACGTAACCCGACATTCATATCAACATTTCGGACAGTTATTCGGTATTTAATAAAGCGGATTCGTCGTAATATTTTGATTTTACTAATATTAATCAAACCAACTTAGATTTTTGGCTAAGTAGTATTCAATATGGTTATCTTAAAAATAAGGTTCTATATTTATTGGCTTTACATCTTTAAAAACTGCCCAACTATTGTTGTAATGAAATGTAGTTAAAAAAGTTTATGCCTATGTGTAGTATAACGATTCTTACAATATAGCAACATATTTTGCCAACAGTTTAATATAACCTAATTTTATTTTCAAGTGATAATTCGCTTATCGAGCATCAAGCATTAACTGTTTCATTTCACTTACTGCTGCTGCAAAACCGGTAAATAAAGCCCTAGATACAATTGCATGACCAATATTTAGCTCAAAAATTTCTGGAATCATAGCTATATCAATAACATTATGATAGTTCAAACCATGTCCAGCATTAACTTGTAAACCTAAATTAACACCATGCTCAACTGCTAACAATATCTTTTTATATTCTTGTTGAATAGTTTTATTATCAATGGCATCTGCAAAATGTCCAGTATGAATTTCTATCACTGGAGAACCAACTTTCGCACTAGCATCTATCTGTTTTAAATCAGGGTCGATAAATAAAGAAACCTTAGTTCCTACAGCGGTTAGTCGTTGGCAAGTATCTTGAATTTGCTCCATATTTCCTAAAACATTCAACCCACCTTCAGTTGTCAATTCTTCTCTACGTTCTGGAACCAAACATACATCATGAGGTTTAAGTTGTTCGGCAAATTGCACCATTGCTGGTGTAACCGCCATTTCTAAATTCATGTGAGTTTGTAATACGTCTTTAATCAACAATACATCACGTTCTTGAATATGACGACGATCTTCACGTAAATGTAAAGTAATTGAATCAGCTCCAGCTTGTTCTGCTTCAATAGCGGCTTGTATCGGTTCTGGATAACGAGTACCACGAGCTTGCCTAACTGTAGCAATATGATCAATATTAACGCCTAAACGTATTCTTTTGTGCATGGTTTTCAATTGTGTGAGAAAGGAATTTTGTTAATCATTTTATGAATACGTTATGTAGATACAAATCATTGTATTTGTTTTAAACAACGGTGTATCGTAACAGATTCAATTTATCTCGTCAAATTTATATTAGTATTCATAATTTTTACAAACTCTTTATCTGCTCCATAGACAAACCACTTGTCTCCACAATAGTTTCCATAGCTATACCAGCAATCTTTAAATTTTTAGCCACCGTTAAAAGAGCATCTTTCTTTCCTTTCTTTATTCCCTCATTTTTTGCTTTTTGAGTTTGTTCCTGCATATATTTCTCATTAGAATAATTATCTTTCATCCGAGCATATTCCTGAGGACTAATCTTATCTTTCTTAATAAATGAAAAAACCTCTTGAATAACATCATCCTGATGAATACTTTCCTCAACCTGTCTATCCAAACTATCATTTATAACTTGCAACCATTTTCTACAAGGTCCAGGAGTCTTATCAGTAACATATTTTGGGCAAACATAAATAATTTTATGCTGAGTTTCTGTAACGTAAGTATCATCTGCTTTTTTCGGTCTAAAATCAGTTACCAAAATATCTGTTTTATGTTTATCATCAGAGGTTAAAACCACAATTATATATACCTGCATATCAGGTTTATAATTAGCAGAGTTAGTGATTTGTTCTAACAAAGCCACACAATGATAATGGTCTTGGTAACGTCTATGTTGAATATCAATAATTAACCGGTTTTTAGTATCTTGAGCAAATAAATCAAACCGACTATCCACATTACCGATAATTGGTGAAAAAGACTTTTCTATTTCTACTTTATCAATTTCAACATCTATTCCCAGTATATCTTTCACAAAAGCAGTAAATATATGCGGTCTAGAAAAAACTTTTTTAAAAATAACGCCATAGCGTAAAGAAGCTACTTCTATCATTATTTAATACCTATAAATATTTAATAATCTGAGTAGTCCTAAACTAAGTAGTGGTAAACCTACCAGATTTCTGAAACCTAGTAGGCTTTTTGAGGTCATCACCACATTATTTAGGACTAACAACAGTTTTTTTATCGCAAAAACTCTGGCACATTATCAAAGTCACAAAATATCGCACCATCATTATCCACACACCAGCTTTCTGGAGCCGGTTCAATAAATAAATCAAACATTAACATCATGTCTACTTCTCTGGCACTACGGATTTGTTGTGTAGATTTTATTGGGACAACATAACTAACCCCACCTTTCTCATTTAACTTAATTTCGGTTGGAGAAACTTTATTGTTAGTTTGTACATTGAAAGAAGATGCGACGATATATTCTCTACCTTCATGCAAGACATAAAAAGTTCCATTCATATTGAGAGTAATCTTTTCCACTCCCGGAAACTTCAATCCTTCCGTTAGAAAGGTTTCTGGAGAGTAAACTGCTGGTGTTACATTTTGCGAGCTACCATCTGGATATACAACTTTTGCTTTAGGTAATTTAAACTTAGCTCTCTGTCTAGGAAAATGAATGCCCGGCTGCATATCAATCGGAGCGTTATCAAAATCACAAAGTGATTCACCAGTCGCATCATCAAATATGCACCAACTCTCAGGAGCTGGCTCTATAAATGGATCAAACATCATTACTTGAAAAATTCTTGCATCCCGAACCTTCTTAGCAGGTTTTATCAAAACATCTCCACTTTTCCCAACTTTTACATCACCACCAATTGCTTCTGACAACGCTACTGGGTCTTTAGGAGCCGGAATCACTTTATATTGCAGTCCATCCGGAGTCGTTATGGTATAAAAGCCACCTGCTCCAATTGATAGACCGATAGGAACTTTGTCAGTATCCACTTGAATAACATTCTCAGCATCAGGAATAAAAGTATACAGTTTGCCATCTTCTGCACCAATTCCTTCCACATTTAAAATCCCACTGTCTTCTTGTGATAACACAAAATCAGTTAAATCCTCTTCAGCTAAAGATTCAGTAGTTGATTCCATTAATGGAGTACCTAACCCGCCGAGACTAAAACTACTACTCATGTCGGGTATAATTGGCATATTATCTAAAGCTGGTAGAGTTTTAGGGGTTATCTTAGTACCAAATGGAGCAGTTAATTTTCCAGTTTTAAGATCAAAATCCCAGCTTTCAGGTATTAATTTGGCCACGTCTTCTGGTTGAATATTAGCGGGATTTAAATTAACCAATAACTTGGAAATATCCTCACTTGGCATTTTCTGAAACTTTTCTACATTGAAATTAGCTATATGTTTAGGAAAGAGTTCTGTTAACGCTACGATTGGAAGCTCAGACAACTGTTCTTCATTAAGAGTTGCAAATATCTCTGGTTCTAAATCAACAATATCATCAGCTTGTAAGTTTTTAATTTCCTCACTTGCCAATCCAAAATCCTCTGGAGTGGGGATTGTGATACTAATGGCACTGTTACTATGGATAATAGTAAAACTTGTACAGCCACTTTTCAACAACAATATTCTTTAGCTATTAACGTCACTGGTCAGGGAACTGTTAAAGATTGCGGCAATAGTTGTAACAATGTTTATCTCAAAGATGAAGTAATTATGTTAACAGCTATTCCAGCAACAGATTGGCAACTGTCTAATTGGACTGGGGATTGTAATTCTAGTGGTGTAGTGATAATGGATGATGCCCAAACTTGTACGGCTGTTTTTAAGCAAATAGTTGTGCCAAATATTCCAGAAGAACCTGTCGTTAAACCGGATGATAAACCAGAGGAAAACATAGCTGGAGAAGTTGTTAATAAAGAAACATTGGAAGATATAACCGTTGAACCGGATGCAACGATTACTGGTGGAACTGTAGCTGGAGAAGTAGTCAATGAAGGAACTTTGGAAAACATAACTGTTGATCGTCGAGCTTTAATTGA
>JAUCGN010000067.1 GCA_030378125.1 Thiotrichales bacterium HSG1
CCACCTAATCATACACCAGACTTTTCGCCGGCACCTCCAGATGTGTATAAAAGCCATTATCAATATCTTTTGATTCAACTCCTCAAACAAAAGGTGCTGCTGATTTAGTAATTGGCTGTGCTAAAGCATGTTCTAAAATTGGTTTGGCTGCTAGATGTTCTTCTGACAAATCTGAAAATAATCCCAACAATGATAAGAAAAAACGGTAGTATTTATGGAATCATTTTTAGTAATATTTTTTTTACTCATATTCGTTATGATTATGATGTTTGTTTCTAGTCTGAGCAGTGCCTCTAGAAATGCTAAGTTTGAATTTAATCAAAATGAATTTTCTCAAGCTGGAGTGGTAATTAGTTTTTTGGATGGCTCAATAAAAATTGGTCGTAAAAAATATGATATTAATGATGTTAAAACTATTGATTCATGGTCTTGTTTAAGTGGTTCTGATGCTAGAAGCATAACTATCTATTATGCTAACATTGAAACCAAGAATTTAAATAAGGATTCCTACAAGAGCCATAGAAATATTTTTAATAGCATAGTGAAAAAATTCATAAATATATTTAATTTTTTGAATTTAAATAATGCTCCCTACAAAAAGCATAGAAAAGTTTTTAATAACAGAGATGATGTGGAAAGATTTGTAAAGAGGTTTAATTTTTCATTAAATAAAATCAAGGAATATCCACAAGGTCAAACTTATGAATCTATCTATACTTATAAAAGGAATGATGATTTTTCAAATTGTTATGAAGGAGTTGAGCCTGTTAAAAAAATTGATAAACCTGTTGAGTCTGATAAGGTTGAAAATGAATCTTCACAAGCTGAAACAGATTTATCTTTATCTAACGTTAATAGTTATTCTGATTTCCGAGCTAAATTTATTAGTTTCTTAAAATTTCTTGGTTACCCAGAAAGTAATATTTTATGCAACGCAAAGATAGGTGAAGCTCATTTAAATTATCTTGTTTCAGTTCCAAATTCTAATAAAAAACTGGCAATTATTAGTATTCAAGAGATTGGTAATGATGCAGTACAAATAAAAGAGAAGTTAGAATCTTATCAGCAAGAAATAGGATATCTAGTTTATCTTTTAAGACCAAGTAAGGAAACACAAAGTAAATACCAATTTGCTTTAGAATACCTTGATAACAATGGAAACTTTGCAGAATTAGATATTGAAGAATTAAATATTCAATCGGCAAAAAATATCAAAACAATTCCTTCCAAACATATTGAGAATAACGAAATTCATGCTGAACCAAATTCTGAAAATGATTACCTTATCTCTAAAAGAAGTGATGATTCTTCAAATGTTAATGAAGAAATAGTTGAAAAAATTGATAAATCTTTAGAACCTGATAGAGCTAGTGAAATTGAAAAAAATTATAGACCTTCATTGGCTGAAATAGACGAAATAGAGAAAAAAGATGAAAATAACTCTGATTTAATTGAGCCTTTATTATTTGCAGTGGGGCTACTTTTCGTATTAGGAGTTGGACATATGTTTTTTGGAAATGGGTTTGTTATAGCACTCTCGTTGTTTTTAATGTTGATATTTCTTTTGATAAAATAGAATAACTTACGTTATGATAAAGCCATGTTGGAATGAGGTACGATTTCTCGAAACTCCCAATATAACCTTGATTTCGGGAAATACACTTCGCTCCATTCCCGAAACAACTATCAAATTGGCGAAGGTATTGATTAAGAATTACTATAATGAACGTTGAAAATATTCAAGATACTCTTGAGAGTCTTTGGAATGATTGTTACCTTAGATTTGCAACTATGTTTTGGGGCATAATTATGTTGGTGAGTTTGCCATTATTTTCTAGTTGGGGCGTAGTGGCTATCTGTTTTTTCTTTTGGGTTGGCTCTGCTTGGTTTGCAGTTATTGGTTGCTTTATTGTTCCTTTTATAGATACTCCACCCAGATGGTTAAATTTATTGCCAACGAGGTTGGTTTTTATTTTTTTACTCATTTTTGCAATTGTTCCTCCTTTTCTGTTTATGTACTACGTACTACTGTTATTTAACTCGTAAGATTTATAAGCGAAGCCGGAGTGTGCAATACGCATTATCGTTACTCATAACTAAATAATGAGTATGTTTGTTGAATTGGTATTTTGAATATCCCATTATTCTATTTGAAGTGCCTTTCGTTAGTTAACATAAATTCTAAGTTGGTTTATTAAGGATATTATTATGAGCCATGTAGGTTCGGTACAATGAAATGAAACCGACCAAACATAAATCCAATTTTTGCAAAGTTTGCTAACGTTTTTAACATAAGCGAATCCCTATTGTCATAAAATTTATTCTCGTTATTCCCAAATTCTTGTCAAAATTGAAACTCTTCCAAATCGCAAAAAACATTGGAAAATCCGTCTGATACAGTTATCATAGACGTGACAGAACAACCAACGTCCTATCAAAAGTCAAAAATCGTATTATTCTGGCAAAACGACATACAATTAAGGTTCAAACACTTGTTTCTTCTATTGGAGAAATTTTGTCAGTTGACTGTGAAAAAGGTAGAAAACATGATTTTTCTATATTCAAACAAAGCGATGTTTTGATACATCCAGACTCTGAACTTCTAGCCGATTCAGGATATTAAAAAGTATCATAAAAATTCTGTTATACCTATTAAAAAGACCTCGTACAGCCGAAGTCAAAGCTCATAATAAGACACTTTCAAAAAGACGTGTTTTGATTGAAAATATTAATCAATTGTGCAAAATTTTTCGTTGTGTTAAAGAAGTTTATCGAGGTAAACACAAAAATTACGGTTTAACATGGCGATTAGTTGCTGCTCTTGTCAATTTGAGATGTCGCTCTATTTAGGAAAGATGTCTAGTAACTTTATAGTTTATCACGATGTAATTCAGTTTGTTCGAAATACATTGTATTTGCTAGATTATTCAGTGCTATATGATTCATAGTGAATTCATACTATAATGCGTAAGTCCTATAACATAACTCAATGGCAGAGGGATTTTCACATTTGTTGGCAAAATTACAAGATGGACGTACCATAGAATATTATCCAAAAATAATAGGCGAAGGTGCAACTAAACAAATATATTTAACTAAAAATAATCAATCTGTTATTGGTTTTTATAAGAATTGTGAAATAGATTTTGCACCCCGCCGTTTAGCTCATTTGCAAAAAGTTTTAACGGTTTTTAATCCAACCATTGGTAACAAATATTGGCAAGAGTTGTTTTGTTGGCCAACTGATATAGTTGTTAAACCAAAATTAGGAATAATGATGCCAATTTATCCAAAAAACTTCTTGTTTAGCAGTGGACGTTGGCACGGTAAAATAAAAAAAAGCCGTTGGTTTATTAGTCCTAAATTAAATCATTATTTACCAGTTGCTGAAAGAGGTAGTTGGATTGATTATTTTAAAATTTGTATTTTACTATCTCGTGCTGTTAATCGCCTACATTTGTCTGGATTAGCCCATTCCGATCTGTCTGACAATAACATATTGATTGATCCAACCACTGGCAAAATACTCATTACCGATATTGATACTTTGGTTGTACCACAAATGTCTGTCCCAGAAGTTAATGGAACTCCCGGTTATATTGCTCCAGAAGTAATCACTACTATTGAGTTACCCATTGATAATATTAATAAAAATCTGGCTAATATTCACACCGACCGACATGCATTGGCAGTATTAATTTATGAACTTTTACTCAATCGTCATCCCCTACGAGGTCCCAAGATAAACTCAACCAGTTCTGCTGAAATTGATGAACATTTGAGCATGGGAGAGCAAGCCTTATTTATAGAACATCCAACTGATTTTTCTAACCATTTAGTAACTGATTTACCTTTATCAATTTTGGGAAAACCCCTAACTAAGCTATTTTATCAAGCATTTGTTACTGGTTTGCACTCTCCACATTTAAGACCCACAGCATATCAATGGGAAAAAACCTTAATTGCTACTTGGGATAAGTTATATCCTTGTTCTAATTGTAATAAAAGTTGGTTTGTTATTACAGATTTATATTGTCCGTTTTGCAACACAGCGATTGATAAACCAATTATCAGCCTGACAGTTCTATCACAAAAATTACCAAACAAATGGTTTTCAATTGGAGAAATAGTTATTTATGATGGAAAAAGTCTATTTGCTTGGCATGTGTTTGACAATGTTTTTCCAACTTACTTTGCTGATAAAACACCTTTAGCCTACTGTATATTTCATAAAGGTAAATGGTTGTTAACAAATAAGTTATTGACATCTATGAGCTTAGATAATGGGCAATCAATAGCAATTAACCAAATGATAGAACTGAAAGTTGGAATGGAAATTTATCTTTCTAAAGATGCTCATGGTTGTATGGTAAAAGTTCAGTACGGATGTATATTTAAATAATTTAACCAAAAATATTGTTTTAGTTTTTTTAGTGTGTTAGTCTAACTCCTAGTAGTTTTTTGATAGCAACTAATTTATCGGAAAACTATCTTTCGAATATTAAACTATCCTGAAATATTGCAGGAATCTTTAAGAAATAATCAGCTATTCCCAACCAATATAAAATTACATGAAACATTTGTGGTTGACCGCTTTATTGGATATTACTGAGTCATTACGAGCCCGTTGGTTTTTACTGTATACCATCGTGTTTGGTGGCATAATTGTACTATTGTTCGTCTTTGGTTTGACTGAATCACGAATTATGGGCTTTACTGGTTTGACTCGTTTATTGCTCACTTATATCCAACTATGTATGGCCATCTTACCAATTTTTGTCTTGATGAGTACTGTGCGTTCAGTGGCTGGTGATAAAGAAGCCGGAGTATTTGAGTACCTATTGTCATTGCCAGTATCATTGCCAGCTTGGTATTGGGGTAAAGTTATTGGCCGTTTTATCGTAATTTTTTTACCAGTATTTTTAGCAATGGTGGCTGCAGTCGGTTGGGCTTTATGGAGTGAAGTTGCTGTTCCTTGGGAATTATTTTTCTTATACACTGGTTTATTAATTGCCTTAGCATGGTGTTTTTTAGGAATTGGGATGTTTATTTCCAGTGCCACTAACTCCATTGATACTGCCCAAGGAAGTGCATTTTTTGTATGGTTATTTTTATTGCTATTTTTGGACTTAATTTTGTTAGGATTAATGATAAAAGAACAATTTGCTCCAGAGCCATTGGTATTAATAGCTTTGCTTAACCCATTACAAACTTTTCGTACTGGAGCTATGTTATTGTTTGATCCGCAATTAGTAATGTTAGGTCCAACTGCTTATGTGATTTTAGACTTGTTTGGTAATTTTGGTTATTTAATTTGGTCATTTGTATATCCGTTAATATTAGGGACTGTTTGTGCAAGTAGTGGTTATTTATTGTTTCGTAGGGGAGATTTGTTGTAGAAATGCGTATTAAACCATCTGAAATTCACATCAAACATCGTGAAAATCCAACTACAGCTATTACTCGTTTCGAAAAACAGATTCAACGTTTCTTTGCCCTCCATCCAGTGGTGTTAGGCCTTATAGTATTCATTATAGTAACGATCATTATAGCTAGTTTGTCCATGCCCTTTTATCAAGCAAATTTATGGGACTTTTGGGGTAACGTTTTAGTCGAAGGTCATGGAATGATATTTGACCTGCTGATTATCGGGGTATTTGTATTTTGGTTACACCGAATAGGCCGTAAACACTTGTTAATTATAAGATATAGAGAACAAATAGATGATTTTTTAGGCTGGGAACATCAAGAAGCAATGTTCAAGTTAATTACCTTAATTAAAAAGTTAAACCATTGGGGGATCAGTGATATTCATTTATCTGGTGCCCATTTGAAAGGGGCTTTTTTAAGAGAAGTGAATTTGAAAGGAGCTAATTTGGATGGTTCTAACCTGATAGAAGCTAATTTAATAAATGCACATTTAAAACATGCCTATTTGATCGGAGCCGATTTAACCAGAGCCAATTTAACCAATGCGGTTTTAATTAAAACCGATTTACGCCGAGCCGATTTACGAGGAACCATTTTTACTGGAGCCAAATTAAGGGGAGCTAATTTAGAAGCCGCTTTATACGATGACTTAACTAAGTGGCCAAAAGGTTTTAATCCTAAAAAAACTGGGGCAATACTCTATTTATTGTAATAATTTTTAGGTAGTCCTGCAATGTATAGTGATAAATCTATTAATCACTTAATATTTAACAGATTTTTTAGAACAAACACTATTCTGTGCAGGACTACCTAATTTTTAAAATAGCACCCTTTAATAAGACTTATTCACTGATATTATGTTTATTTTCAGAACATTTTAACAAGGCTTCCATATCTAACAGTTTGCGATCCACTTTTAAATAAGCAACTTCATCTTCAACAATTACCACAACTTCTTCTACTCCAGATATTTGCATCAAACATTTATTCAATTCACTTGCTTGTTGAACGTCAATTTGCCCAATGTTCAATAAATGACTGCTTAAATGAGATGGTTTCTGCATAGTTATTGCCAATAACAGCCAAATTAATGTTAAAGTAGCACAAAACGCAAATACTGAGCTAATTCCATAATGTTGATGCAACCAGCCACCGCTTATACCACCCAAAAATGCTCCGAAAAATTGAGAACTTGAATAAACCCCCATTGCAGTACCTTTACTATCTGCCGGAGCAATTTTACTTATTAAAGAAGGCAAGCTGGCTTCTAACAGATTTATAGCGGTAAAAAAGAAAAATAACATCACTATTATTCCAATCAAACTCTGGTGTAAATAGCTAAAACCAAGTTGAGATAATCCTAAAATAGCAACTGCCCCAACAAATACAGATTTAATTTTATTATATTTTTCCGCTATTATTATGAAAGGTATCATCACTATAACAGAAGCTATAAGCACAGATACATAAACTAACCAATGCTTATCAACACTTAGCTCAGCTTTTAATGCTATAGGCAACACTACGAATAATGATGTGAGTAATAGGTGTAACAGTAAAATACCTATGTCTAAACGCAACAATTGAGTATCTTTTAACACTCGCTTAAATTGGGCTGGTACTGGCTCAGTATCACGATGAAAGCTGCTAATAATGGGTTGGGGAACCACTAAATATAAAATTGCAATGCCAACAAGTGCCAACATTGCGGTTAACCAAAATATACCCGATAAACCGATCCAATGATAAAATACCGGCCCAACTATTAACGCTAATATAAATGAGCTACCAATACTCATACCCATAATAGCCATAGCTTTAGTACGATGTTCTTCACGAGTTAAATCTGCGGTTAAAGCTAGTAAAGCTGCTGCAATTGCACCGCAACCTTGTAATGCACGTCCTATAATAATGCCGGTTATTGATGTTGATAAAGCTGCTATTATGCTACCTAGCACGAATATTACGAGGCCAATGTAAATAATTGGTTTACGACCAAAACGGTCAGACAACATGCCAAATGGAATTTGTAAAATTGCTTGAGTTAAACCATAAATGCCAATTCCTAAACCGATTAAAGTTGGGGTTGAATCTGGGAGTTCTTGGGCATGTAAAGCAAATACTGGTAGGATCATAAATAAGCCCAACATCCGCATGGACATGATGCTGGCTAAGGCTATGGTGGCGTGTCGTTCACCTGAAGTCATATTGTTGTGATTCATAAGTTACTAGGTATGGTTACATAATTATACCTATTATACCACGAAGCAATTAAATGATACTGGATGTCGACTATTGACAATACCTTCGCCAATCTCAAAATTTGTTGTTTCGGAAAATCTGCTTTGCTCCATTCCCGAAACAACTATCTATTTGGTGAAGGTATTATATTTATGGACGTGATTAAAAGTGCATGGATTTGTTATTATTTATAATTTATCAATATTATTCCAATCCACAACATACAATTATAAAATTACCAATTTTTTACCTGACTTTATTTAGCCATGTTGTAACCTGTTTTTTTAATTGCAAACGCTCTTCCACACTCAAACCATTTGGATCAAAGCGATATTGTTGATGTAAACTTAATATAGTTTGCATATCGTCAATTTGCTCAATTCGTTGCAACCAGTTGGTTAAATTTTCACCCGGTTGCCTAATATAATTTTTTTTATTAAGATATTGAGTTATTTGATAAAATTCTGAATCTCTACCAACTGTAATTATTGATTTTTTCTGGTGTAAACTAGTAACTCTTTCTTTAAAATATAACCGCCAGAATAAAACTAACATTAATGGCACAATCAGCCACAATAGCCAATCATTATTACCTTCTTTGTCATCAGTCCATCGCCAATATGAAAATTGGTAACGCAACCAAGAAAAAACATCATAAATTGGTTCCCACCAAACTGCCTTCTCTTCTTCAAAATCTATCCAAGTAGATGGAGTATTGTCAACCTCTTGCCATTTACCATTTATATACGCAATAGTCCAAGCATGAGCATGTCGTTTACGCACTATATAAACTCTTTCCAAATTACTATATTCCGTGACAGCATAACCAGAAACATAACGAGTAGGAATGCCGGCTATACGCAACAAAAGTGTTGTGGCAGTCGCAAAATATTCACAATGTCCAACTTTACTATGTTGTAAAAAATACTGCAATGGTGTAGTAGACTTTTTAAATGCAGGTAAGTTAAGGGTGTAGCCAAAATTATGGTGAAAATATTTATCCAAAGTAGCTAAAATTTGGGTTGGTTCTTGATTTAATAGATTTAATTGTTGTGATAAAGCTAACAAATGTTTTTTTTCCTCAAC
>JAUCGN010000068.1 GCA_030378125.1 Thiotrichales bacterium HSG1
TTTTTGTTTTCCATTGTGGATACTACCATTTTTTATAATATTTTCTGAGTTGCAAGTTGGACAATTCATAAGTTTTTCCTTAATATTTTTAATATATTATACTACACTACTTTGTTCAGGACTACCCTGAATTTTAATGGTTTTTAAAAATTGTAAGATAGTGAAATTGTTTGCCAAAATCTGCAACTTGTCAAAAATTTAGTAATATTCCATAATTTTAAATTTATCCCCAAAATTTGTGATATTATATCAACAATCATATTAAGGAACATATACAAGTTAACTTCTACAATTGCAGGTTTAAAGCATATTGCTAACGGGAGAATTTAAATTGGATCAGCCTAAAACTTTTTTAGAAAAATTACGCAATTTGCCAGATGTGGTCGTGATTACTGCTTTGGCATTGATAGTTGGAATTGGTGGGGGATTTGGGGCAATTTTTACCGAATGGTTAGTTCATTTTGTCCAATATGTCTTCTTCGAGAAGAAAATATGGGGACTACTCGATTGGTTTGGCGAATATTATTTGATTGTAGTACCAGCCATCGGAGCCATAATTTTTACCCCAATTATACTTAATTCAGCCCGTGAAGCTCAAGGTCACGGTGTATCAGAAGTGCTGGAAGCAGTAGCAATTCAAGGTGGCGTGATCAGGCCCAGAGTTGCAGCAATTAAATCAATAACTTCATCATTATGTATTGGTAGTGGAGGTTCAGTTGGTTTAGAAGGCCCAATTGCTCAGATTGGTTCTTCCATCGGTTCAACTGTGGGACAAATTTTTGGTTTAAATGCAGAAAGATTAAGATTATTACTAGCTTGCGGTGCAGGAGCAGGAATTTCAGCAACTTTTCACGCTCCAATCACCGGTACTATATTTGCCCTCGAAATTATTTTAGGTCATCTTGAAGCTCGTTATTTCAGTGCAGTGGTTATTTCGGCTGTAGTAGCAGACACAATTGCCCAACTTTATCGTGAACCTTTATCATTCATAGTTCGATATACGATGGAAAGCCCATTTGAATTATTTTTATATGCTTTACTGGGTGTAGTGGTTGCCTATTTTGCTGTAGCTTTTACTAAAGTGTTAGCTGGTATGGAAAGTCTCTGGAGCAAAATTCCTATCTCTGACTATGTTAAACCAGTACTGGGTGGTTTAATTCTTGGAGTCGTTGGTTATTTTACCTTCAAAGTTGATGGATTACCGCGTGTATTTGGTATGGGTTATGAAAGTATTAATGATGCATTAAATAATACTTTTACCTTAAAGGTAATATTTTTACTGTTTCTCTTGAAAATATTTACTACTAGTCTTACTTTGGGTTCGGGTGGTACTGGTGGAAGTTTTACTCCAACTTTGTTTATGGGAGCAATGTTAGGTGGTACATTTGGACATATTGTCAATATCATGTTTCCTACTATGACTGCTCCACCTGGAGCTTATGCTTTAGCAGGAATGGCAGCATTTTTTGCTGGGGCTGCTCATGCTCCAATGACTTCTATTCTGGTTGCATTTGAATTGACTGGTAATTATCAGCTTATTCTGCCAATTATGTTGACTACGGTTATCGCAACTTTAGTGGCTCAACATATAAATCCTAGTTCAATGTATACCAGTAAATTAGTGAGGCGTGGTATTAAACCAAGAAGGTTTGTTCCTGGTCAACGGGTTGATTTGATGTCTAGTCTAACCGTTGATGAAGTTATGTCTACTAAAGTTGATGTAGTACCAGCAACCATGTCATTGGAAGAGTTGATAGAAAAATTTGCCGCAACTCATCGCCATGGCTTTCCGGTGCTTGATGAAGCAGAAGAATTGGCTGGTATTGTTAGTATTAAAGATTTAGATGATGCAATGACTAGAGGTAAAGTAGCTGGCCAAATAGTAGCTGATATTGCTACAACCGATGTATTAGTTACTTATCCATTTGAACCTATGGGTGTTGCTTTACAACGTTTAGGGATGCGAGAAATAAGTCGTTTACCAGTAGTTGAAGAGATGGGGTCACGCAAGTTAGTTGGTATAGTATTGCGGACTGATATTGTGGTTGCCTATAATAAGGCACTTGAAAAACACAACAAAGACAACCCCTAACTAAATTAGTATTATGTAGTAAGTACTGAAGCATAAGTTTTTAAAAAATAATTAATTAAAAATCAAATAGTTATTTTGTCAATATATACGATAATTTGTGCTTCGGTACTTACTTAAACTTGCCAAGTCATTTTAAGACCTGGCAGGTTCTTTTGGAAACATCTTTATATTTTATAGGTTGTATGGAAACAAAGATTAATTCATGGTACTAAACATCTAAACAATATTACAACACTTTAACCTTAACAATTTCTCGATTTTCAGTATCCGTTAAATGCACTGCACAAGCCAAACAAGGATCAAATGAATGTACAGTTCGCAATACTTCTAATGGTAATTCCGGATCGGCAATTGGGTTATCCAACAAGGCAGCTTCATAAGGACCGATTGCATCAGTTTCATCACGCGGCCCAGCATTCCAAGTTGTCGGCACTACACATTGATAATTCTTAATTTTACCTTCCTTAATCACCGTCCAATGTGATAAAGTACCGCGTGGTGCTTCGTGATAACCAAATCCACGAATTTCTTCAGTTGGAAAATCTGGTCGATTAAAAGTAGTAGTATCACCACTAGCAATATTATTAACTAATAAATCCCACTGAGTGCCTAACTCATCATGGAGAACAGCACAACGTATAGCTCGAGCCGCATGTCGCCCAATCGTTGAATGTAGAGATTCTAATGGTAAGTCAGCACCTAGTAAAGAACTAACTGTCTTGACCATTGCAGTGGCATAACTATGAGTTGGTTTATGACCGGCTGCTAACATACATAATACATTAGCCAAAGGCCCTACTTGAGCTCTATCACCATAAAAAGTTGGAGATTTTACCCACGAATATTTACCATCATCTTGAAAATCGGTATATTCAGGTACAGTCTCACCATCGTAAGGATGTAAAGGCCCTTTACCACCTTGATACCAAGCATGTTTAACACTTTCTGCCACACCTTTTTCAAAAAATTCATCTTGATAATTATTGATTGGTTTAAAAGTAGTTAAATCAGCATTTTTAATGAAACCGCCGGGCAAACTAAATTTAGTTCCCTTACTATCCAATGGCATGTCAGGTACTGATAAATAATTAGTTATTCCCGCACCAATCTTAGTCCATTCTGGATAAAATGCTCCAACTGCCGCCACATCTACCATATAAGCATTTTTAACAAAAGCACCCAACTCATCTATGACAGTTTTTATGTGATACAAACGTTCCATGTTCAAAGCAGATTGACTATCCATGTTGATTGGATTAGAAACTCCACCAACTGCCAAATTTTGAATATGTGGAGTTTTACTACCTAAAATAGTTACAATTTGATTAGCTTTACGCTGATATTCAAGAGCTTGTAGATAGTGAACTGCTGCTAATAAATTTACTTCTGGTGACAACTTCATGGCCGGATGGCCCCAATAACCATTGGCAAAAATACCCAGTTGACCAGATGCCACAAAGTCCTTCAAACGAATTTGAGCTTGAGCCATTGTATGATGACTATTAAGAGGCCAGTCGGACAAACTTTCAGCTAGTTGGGAAGTCTTCTTGGGGTCTGCATCAAGAGCGGATACAATATCAACCCAGTCAAGTGCTGACAAATGATAGAAATGAACAATATGGTCGTGAATAGCGTGGGCAGCCATAATAATATTACGAATCAATTGAGCATTAACTGGTACTTCCATTTTTAGGGCATTTTCTACTGCTCGCACTGAAGTTAGTGCATGTACCGTAGTACAAACTCCACATATCCGTTGCGTAATTGCCCAAGCATCCCGTGGGTCTTTGTCCACCAACATTAACTCAATGCCACGCCACATCTGGCCAGAAGCCCAAGCGTTAGTCACTTTACCATCATCTACTTCACAGTCAATACGCAGATGACCTTCAATACGAGTAATTGGATCAACAGTAATTCTTTTTGACATGATTTGTTTCCTATGATATTACAAGTTTGTTAAATTTTTGTCCCGTACTTATTTCTTGCGCTTATAATTAAATGTATGGAAAACATTCAGTGATGTTATCATTATCAACAACTAAAATCAAAAACCTGCCAAAGTTTAACATCTTTGTACTTTTTTTAAACCACTGCTAGATTACCCTTATTTTCCAACCAAACTTTACGAGCAGAAGCTTGTTTTTTAGCCAACAACATGTTCATCACAGTTTCAGTTTCTTCAGTGGCATTAACACTCAATCTAATCAAACGCCTAGTGTCCTGTGACATGGTTGTTTCGCGTAATTGTAACGGATTCATTTCCCCCAATCCTTTGAAACGTTGCACGTCAACAGTACCACGTTTTTTTTCAGCCACAATTCGGTCTAAAATTCCTTGTTTTTCATCATCATTTAAGGCGTAATAGATATTTTTACCAACATCAATTCGATACAAAGGTGGGGTAGCAATATAAACATGACCTTCGGCAACCAATTTATAAAAATGTTTGAAAAATAAAGCACATAGCAAGGTAGCAATATGGGCTCCATCAGAATCAGCATCGGCTAAAATACATATCTTTCCATAACGTAAACCAGTCAAATCATCACTGCCCGGATCAATACCAAGAGCAATTGCTATATCATGCACTTCTTGTGATGCAAGCACTTGATTAGTATCAACTTCCCAAGTATTAAGAATCTTACCTCGCAATGGCATAACTGCTTGAAAATTTCTATCTCTAGCTTGCCGACAAGAACCACCAGCACTATCCCCTTCCACTAAAAATAATTCAGTTTTATTAATATCTTGTAAGGTACAATCAGCTAATTTGCCGGGTAAAGCTGGACCATTGGTAGCTTTCTTGCGAGTGACTTTTTTTCCAGCGCGTAACCGTTTTTGAGCATTATTGATCACTAATTCAGCAAGTTGTTCACCTAATTCAACATGTTGATTCAACCATAGAGAAAAAGCATCACGCACTACTCCAGACACAAATTTAGCACAGGTTCTTGAAGATAAGCGTTCTTTGGTTTGACCAGAAAACTGTGGTTCAGCCATTTTTACTGACAATACATAAGCACAACGTTCCCATACATCCTCTGGAGCTAATTTAACTCCGCGTGGCAATAAACTACGATATTCACAAAATTCTCGCATCGCATCCAGTAATCCACTGCGTAAACCATTGACATGAGTTCCACCTTGAGTAGTAGGAATTAAGTTTACATAACTTTCTGTTAGCAAATTACCTTCTGGCAACCATAACAAAGCATAATCAACAGCTTCGGTGGTTGCATCAAAATGACCAATAAGAGGTGTACTTGGTAAGCTTTCCGCATTGCCGATCTCATCTAATAAGTAAGTTGTAAGTCCATCTTTATACAACCATTTAGATTTATTATCAGTATTTTCATCGCTAAAAGTAATGGTCAAACCAGCACAGAGTACGGCTTTAGCTCGTAACACATGGGTTATTTGGGAGATGGAAAAATTTGGATGGTCAAAATATTTAGGGTTGGGCCAAAATCTGATAATTGTGCCAGTATTGCGTTGTCCAACTTTACCATTGACGTTTAATTCTGAAGTTTTTGCACCGTTAGCGAAAGACATTTGATAGAGTTGACCATTGCGTTTAATGGTAACTTCCAAATTGCTAGATAAGGCATTTACCACTGATACTCCAACCCCATGTAATCCCCCAGAAAACTGATAATTTTTGTTGGAAAATTTACCACCTGCATGGAGGCGAGTTAAGATGACTTCAACTCCACTAACTCCTTCTTCTGGATGGATATCGACAGGCATTCCACGCCCATTATCCCGTACACTAATGGAATTATCTGGATGTAATATTACGTCAATTTGATTGGCATGTTTAGCTATGGCTTCATCAACGCTATTATCTATTACTTCTTGGGCTAAGTGGTTGGGTCGGGTAGTATCGGTATACATACCCGGCCGTTTTTGTACCGGTTCTAATCCGGTTAAAACTTCTATAGCAGCAGCATCGTAGTTCATTGATAAATTTGTAGTAAGTTAAGATAATAATTAAATTCTACCATTCCCATACATTACGAATGGAGCCCAATAAAAAGGGTGTTTATAGTGTGCTTGATTAGCTTCACCTGCTATCATTTTTAATTTAATTTGTCGGATTGACTCGGCAGTAGTTTTGCCAGTTTTTAGGTTAGCGAATATTCCCACACTAAGTTCCTCGGCTGAAGCTGATTCCACTGACCATAAAGTCACCCCAATAGCTTGAGTACCAGCATACATGAAAGCTCTTGTCAAACCCAAAATTCCTTCCCCTTTCACCTGTTTACCACCACCTGTATTACAAGCAGATAAATTAATAAAATCAGCATTTAACTGTAAATTAAAGGTATCAGCCATAGTCAAATAATCATTAGTTTCATTATCAGCTAACACTAAAGATGATTGTGCTAAACCTTTTATTTCATTTGGCAATAAACCATGTAATGCAAACAACAAATATTGATAATTGGCTATATCACCAGTTTGGTTCAAATTAAATAACACATTTTTATTAGCTTTCTTTCCTAAATATACAGTGCTATTCGTATCTGTAAAAAATGCCGCAATAGATTTAGCCTCATTAGCTGTTTCTGGTAAACGAGGAAAACAAACCGCACCCATAACATCACGGAAGGCACTGCCTCGCAATTGAGTTAAGCTGCGTGCTTTAAACGATCTATCATCACTATCTTCTGCACATTCAGCATAGGCTGGGTCTGCGAAAGCTAATAGTTTTTTGGTTGGTTTAGTTCCACGTTTGCTATCCCGTAATATTTTCAATATTGAAGCTGATGATAAATATGCAATAGCATGATCCTGAATCAAATAATGGTGTTGTTTTTCATGGGTTATTAAGCTTTCAAAAGGTAAAGCATACAAGACACCGGTTGGTACGATATAAATAGTTTTTGTATTCAGCAATATTTTTTGAGCCGCTTTTGGGATTAATTTTTGATAAAGTGGATAACCCTCTTCAACAATTTCTGGCAAGCGATTGAGAATTATATCTCGCATATAATTAACATTATCATTCAACTGGTTAACTTCCAATGATAAATTAAGCATTAAAAATTGTTGGTTAGTAATCACCCACAAAATGGTATCTTTTTTCATCACCGCATAAACCAAAACTGCCTCATCATCGTGTAATACTTGTTTCTGCAATACTTCCAAGCTAACTGGTTGCGGATATTTTAAGGCGTAATAGTCTGGATATTTTAACTTAATTTCTTGCTGTAAGGTTTGTTGTTCGGCTCGTAATTTAACAACATTTTCCAATTGGAATTTATTTTTGGCTATTTTGTTGATAAGTAATTGTTCATGCTCAATAATTTTTGCAGGAATTCGAGCAAACCTAGTAGCCCCACTCTTACCAATTTCTTCTAAAAACACCCGACCTTGTTTGCGTTCAAATATTTCTAAAGCTTTCCGATCATAGCTTTTATCTGGGTATTTTTGATGTTGAGTTTGTAATAAAACTATATATTCGTCATAAACATATAGCTTGTTTTGTACAAATGATAACCGGTCTGTCTTGTTATCTAACTTGGTGCGTAAAGTTTCAATATTGTTTATCGCTGTTTCATAGTTATCCATTGCGGCAGTTATATTATTAACAGCTATCTCTACAATGGCTAAACCACGTTGCACATACCATTTATTGTTGATGTTTAAATGAGACAAATCAGCAGCTTGTTGTAAATTAGTACGAGCCATTTCATTATCACCAAGTTGGTGGTAAATCAGACCAATGTTGGCCTGAATCATTGCAATTCCAGCCTCATTACCTAACTCTTGATCTATTGCCAATGCAGCCTGAAAGTTTTCCAAAGATTCTTGATACTGTTTCTGGTCAGCCTGTATAGCAGCAAGATTAGCTAAATCAATACTTTCTCCACGTTTATCTCCCATAGTACGTCTGATAGTCAAAGCATCTTGGAAAGAACGTTTCGCCTTAGAACGTAAATTTGAGTTAGCGTAAGCTGCACCTAAATTAGATAAATCAACTGCTTTGCCGTGTTTATCAGCAATTTTGTTGCGAATTGTCAGAGCTTGTAACAGATAACCGATAGCTTTATCATTTTGGCCCAAATTATAATGTAACACACCAATATTACTAAGATTATTTGCTATCCTTTGTTGATCACCAGTTTCGTGTTGTAGGTCTAAAGCAGCCAAATAATGTTCCAAAGCTTTATCATATTGTCCTAATTGATCATAAATAATTCCTAAATTTGTCAAACTGTTACCTTTACCTCGTTTGTCACCAAGTTCAGTTTGGATATCCAATGCTTGTTGATAATATTCAATAGCTTTAGTAAATTCAGCCAAATTTTTATGTACAATACCAACATTAGATAAATTATTTGCTACTCCATATTTATCATCAAGTTTTAATTGAATTTTTATAGCTTGTTGCAAATTGTCTATAGCTTTCTGATATTCTCCGAGTTTATCATAACTCACGCCTATATTGGCCAAACCACTGGCTTGTTGTGGTAAACTGTTATCAATTAGCTGAGATTTTTTATAGTATTCGATCGCTTCAGAATGTTGGCCCAAACTATCATGTACAGTACCAATGTTGGTTATGTTATTTGCGATAATCGTTTTGTATCCAAGACGTTTGGCTATTTTTAAGGCTTTTTTGAAATAATT
>JAUCGN010000443.1 GCA_030378125.1 Thiotrichales bacterium HSG1
GACGTAATAGAATTCTTCCTTGTTCTTGTAGCTGTTGTTCAGCTGTTTTCATTGCTGAGCGAACCGATTGTTGTGAAATAACATCCACTTGGGAATCAATTGGTACATTAATCATTATTTGGGGATATTTTTGCATCCCAGATTTAAGAACACCTAGAGACAGCCCAGTTTTTACTATAATTTCCAATACTTGTAAGGCTGTTACGATACCATCTCCAGTAGTGGTACGATCTAAGCAAACAATATGTCCTGATGCTTCACCACCTAAATTTCCACCTTGCTTTCTTAGCATTTGAATTACATGCCGATCCCCAACTGCTGCCCTTTCAAAAGCAATTCCTTCCTGTTTGAAAGCCTGTTCTAAACCTAAATTGGTCATTACAGTACCAACTACAGAACCTTGTAATTGTTTGTTCTGATGACGATTCTTAGCGATGATAAATAATAATTCATCACCATCAACTATTTCTCCTTTAGAATCAATCATTAATACTCGATCACCATCTCCATCTAAAGCGATACCAAGGTCAGCATTTTGATATAATACGGCTGTTTGTAGAGCTTGAGGCTGAGTTGCACCATAACCAGTATTTATATTCAGTCCATTGGGTTGGGCTCCTATAACTTCAACTTCAGCACCCAATTCACGAAAAACGTTGGGGGCAACATGGTAGGTAGCTCCATTAGCACAATCAACTACTATTTTTAAGCCTTTGAGGTTTACATCAAATGGTATGGTACTTTTACAAAATTCAATATAACGACCAGCAGCATCATCAATACGTTCAGCTTTACCCAATTTATCTGGGGCAACGGTTTGCATTTCCTTCATCATTTCTGATTCTATAGCGAGTTCAATATCATCTGGTAATTTGGTACCGCTACCCGAAAAAAATTTGATGCCATTGTCTTGAAATGGATTGTGAGAAGCACTGATGACAATACCAGCTACAGCATGAAAAGTTCTAGTCAAATATGCAATAGCTGGAGTAGGCATAGGACCTAATAAACGTATATCCATTCCGGCAGCAGATAAACCAGCTTGTAGTGCTGATTCAAACATATATCCAGAGATTCTTGTGTCTTTGCCAATTAATATCGTATTATGTCCATTCGCTAAGACTCGTCCGGTAGCCCAACCCAATTTGAGGATAAAATCTGGGGTAATTGGTG
>JAUCGN010000069.1 GCA_030378125.1 Thiotrichales bacterium HSG1
ATATACTTTAATTGTTTAACGTTAGTTCTTGTGCAAAAGTCTCTATGAATTTAATTATTCTAAAATAATCTGTTTTCTTTTCCCTTCGCTAACTATAAAAATAGGTTACTTCAAATTGAAGAACCAATAACTTGATAACCTTTTCCATTATTAACTCTTGTATATTTGAATATCTTGTTATATTATATCGCAATTTATCTAGTTTAAATAATTGAACTCTTTTATTTTATGAGTTTTACAAGAGGCTCTTAATTATTATAATTATAACTTTAAGTTTTTTAGATATTTAGGGTTTTGGTTAGGGATTAAGAATTAACATCAGAGGTGATTTTACAAGAAATGAATGCAACCTGGACTTGGGATTTAGCGACAATATTAGTTTCTTTAACTTTTGTTAGCGGAATAATTTGGTTATTTGATAAAATATTTTTAGAACCTAAACGCCTTAAAGCAAGTCAAGGATTAGGTTATGATAGTTCCATAGCATACAAGGATGAAAGCCAAATACCTTTTATCGTTGATCTAGCAAAATCTTTATTTCCAGTCTTTTTATTGGTTCTGTTACTCCGCTCCTTTTTGGTTGAACCATTTCGGATTCCTTCAGGTTCCATGATGCCAACTTTATTGGTAGGAGATTTTATTTTGGTTAACAAGTTTAGCTATGGAATTCGATTACCAGTTGCTAATGTAAAGGTAATGGAAATAGGTCGACCTGAGCGTGGAGACGTAGTTGTATTCCGTTATCCAGAAAATCCTAAAATTCCATTTATTAAACGTGTTGTTGGGTTACCCGGTGATAATATAGAGTATGTTAACAAGATGCTGTATGTTAATGGAGAACCAATAGTTCAGCAGGATGATATTAGATATGTGGGAGTTGGTTCTGGTAGCAATATGACAGGTAGCGAACAGCGGATTGAATATTTATCAGATGAAGTTATACATGACATTTTGATTAATCCTAAACGTCCAGAACATCGTACAAAATACAATAAATTAACCGTTCCAGATAAAGCTTATTTTGTATTGGGTGACAATCGGGACAACAGTAAGGATAGTCGTTTTTGGGGAACTGTACCAGAAGAAAACTTGATTGGTAAAGCATTTTTTATTTGGATGAATTGGGATTGGAAAAACGGTGGTATTAGTTGGCAGCGATTGGGAACAACTATTGAGTAAATCCTTAGAAAACTGACTTTTAGAGTCTGAAGCTTCAGGTTTAAAAATATGCTGGTCTTGAAGTAGTGATGAACCAATCAAATATTTAATATATAATATTATTTGAATATATCACTACTTTATTTTTTGGGTGACTATTTGTGCCGTATCCTCATTTGTCCTAATATTTTAAATAATCAGCTACTTATTTACAATTAGCAGGTATGAGTTCGGATGGGAATTATTTTAATGTCAGTACATGATGCTTAAAAGGTTAAAAATTATGGGTATTTCAAAAGGCAATTTATTGCGACAGGCAGTGGTTGAAAATGAACCATTACAGATAGTTGGAACTATTAATGCCTATACTGCTATGATGGCCGAAAGAGTTGGACATAAAGCTATATATCTGTCTGGTGGTGGAGTGGCAGCAGCTTCTTTTGGAATGCCAGATTTGGGAGTAACAAGTCTCAATGATGTGTTGGAAGACGCTCGCCGCATAACTAGTTCTTGTGACTTACCATTGTTAGTTGATATTGATACCGGCTGGGGCGGTGCGTTTAATATATCTCGTACTATTAAAGAGATGATGAAAGCTGATGTTGCTGGGGTTCATATTGAAGATCAGGTAATGCAAAAACGTTGTGGTCACCGTCCCAATAAATCCATCGTTACTTGTGAAGAAATGGTAGATCGAATTAAGGCAGCAGTGGATGCTAGAGATGATGAAAGTTTTGTGATTATGGCTAGAACTGACGCTTTAGCAGTAGAAGGTATAAACTCTGCCATAGATAGAGCTTTGCTTTGTGTAGAAGCTGGGGCTGATATGATTTTTCCGGAAGCTGTTTGTGAGTTGTCTCAATATCAAAAATTTACTGATGCTGTTAAAGTTCCAATATTAGCAAACATTACTGAATTTGGTCAAACTCCATTATTTAGCTGTGAACAATTAGCTGATTTTGGAGTTAAAATAGTGTTATATCCATTGTCTGCTTTCCGAGCTATGAATAAAGCAGCATTACAAGTTTATGAGACCCTGTTACAAGATGGTAGTCAACAAGCAGTGGTTGAAACTATGCAAACTAGGGAAGAATTATATAATTATCTAAATTACCATTCTTATGAACAAAAATTAGATGAGTTGTTTTCTCGACAGTCATAATTATAGGATTGATGAAGCGTAACCAACCATTTTTGTTAATTTCATCTTTTAGTTATTTACATAAATCATAATACTCTGATAAATATCAGTAAAAATATGTTTTATGTAATCTTATATCTTTGTATTTAATCTAACTATGAACAAATTATCTTTGGGACCAGTCTTATATTATTGGTCACGTGAAACATTATTTGATTTCTATGAACAAATGATGACCACAGATGTCGATATTATTTACTTGGGAGAAACAGTTTGTTCTAAGCGTAAATCTCTACGTACTTCCGATTGGTTAGAACTAGCAGCCAAGTTGACCGATGCTGGCAAAGAAGTCGTGTTGTCTACTTTGTCTTTAATAGAAGCGGAATCAGAATTAAAAACTTTGCGTAGTCTATGTGATAACGATAAGTTCATGGTAGAAGCAAATGATATGGCGGCGGTACAACTGTTAGAAGGTAAAAAATTTGTCACTGGCCATAGTGTAAATATTTATAATAACAACAGTTTAGATTTTTTAGCTAAAATCGGTTTAATTCGTTGGGTGTTACCTGTGGAATTATCTCGTGATACGTTAGCTGATTTTCAAGCAAATCGTCCAGAAGGAGTAGAAACAGAAATTTTCGTGTATGGCCGTTTACCTTTGGCATATTCGGCTCGTTGTTTTACTGCTAGGGCACATAATTTGCCTAAAGATAATTGTCAATATCGTTGTATAGATTATCAGGATGGTTTGACCTTGTTTAGTCAAGATAACAAACCATTTTTAACTATAAATGGAATTCAAACTCAATCTGCTTATACCTATAATTTATTATCAGCATTGCCGGATATAATTTCTTTAGAAGTAGATGTATTGCGTATTAGCCCCCAATCCTTTCATACAGAAAGAGTTATTGAAATTTTTAAAAATTGTTTAAAAAAACCAGAAACTATGTCTGATGGAATGGCTAAATTACAACGTATTATACCAATGGGAAGTTGTGACGGATATTGGCATGGCACTGCCGGAATGGATGAAAAATGATAAAATACATATTACTTATCTTTTTAACTGGTTGTTCATTATTTGTATCTCATTATGATGCTACCAGACATGAAAACTTCACTAAATTACAAGCATTTCATACAAAATTCATTGATGATTATACTAAAGGCTCTCATAAAAGTTGGCAGATGGATGCTGTGAAAAGTAATTGTGATAATGGTGATTTGAGATTTCGAGAAGCTTTCATATATGCAAAATCAAGAGATAATGCAAATAAGTCTGGAGAGAGGGCAGTAGGTAATTTATGGGAACAGTTTTTAGCTGATTGTGAACTGTCTTTAAAAAAAGGAAAGTTATTTAGTTCTGGTTGGTCTGAACAACATTTAGAGGAAATTATTCAAAATTATACTCACGCAATTTCTGGAGAATTATATCGTGTGAGTTCACCTAAAGGGAAATAAAAATGTCATTAGATGAAGTTTTACGCGAAACCGGTAATGATATGTTGGATTTCACTAAATCGACGTTTAAAAAGCTTTTATTACAAGCACAAAACGATTCCAAAGATGTTATAAAAGAAACTGGTGAAAAAGTAGAAAGATGGATGGTTATGAGAGCCAATGGAGAGTTAGATGATGACGAATTAGAGGCTCTTTTAAACACTAGGAAAAGGACAGTTCGACAATTTTTATTAACTCAAGAAATAAATTCTAGAGCACGTTTGGAAAAAATTAGCATTGAGATGATTGACATGGCGGTTAATAAATTAGTGGGAATTATATTTTGAGGTACTGGGTACCGACTATTAAGAAAAATTTAAAATTTGTTAAATATCAATTAATTACAATCCTTAGTGATTTTGTATAATATACTGATATTTAAGCATATTTATAAACATAGTCAAAGCCCACTACCACAAGTTTTAATTCTTTCTTAATAGTTGATACCCAGTATCCTAATGATTAGAACTACAGCTTTTCAGAAAAATAAAAGTTATCATACCCAGTAGTTTTTTCTTAAAACTATCATGCTTTAAAATTCAAATATTTATACACATTATCTGCTTCCAAATCAATGGCTTTAAAACACTGCAAATAATCAGTTACAGTTGGAATCTTACCAAATTGTGCTGTTACCGCAGCTAATTCAGCTGAAGCTAGATAAACTTTAGCATTTTTACCTAAACGGTTGGGAAAATTGCGAGTTGAAGTAGAAATAACGGTTGCATTTTCTTTAACTCTAGCCTGATTACCCATGCACAAAGAACAACCAGGTACTTCAGTTCTTGCACCAGCTTTACCAAAAACAGAATAAACACCCTCTTGGATTAATTGCTGTTCATCCATACGAGTAGGCGGTGTTATCCACAAACGAACTGGGACATCTTCCGTCAATATTTTACTTGCTGCTCGATAGTGACCGATATTAGTCATACATGAGCCAATAAACACCTCATCAATCTTTTGCCCAGCAACTTGGGATAATGGTTTTATATCATCTGGATCATGAGGACAAGCCAATAGTGGTTCCGTAATTTTGTTCAAGTCAATGTCAATAGTTGCAGTATATTCCGCATCCTTATCAGGTTCCAGCAACACTGGGTTTTCCAACCATTTTTCCATTGCCATAATTCGTTGGGAAATAGTCTCTTTATTACCATAATTATCAGCTATTAACTGACGCAACAAAGCCACATTAGAAGTCAAATATTCAATGATAGGTTCCTTGTCCAATCTAACAGTACAACCATTAGCAGAACGTTCAGCAGAAGCATCAGCAAATTCAAATGCTTGCTCAACTTTTAACTTGGGTAATCCCTCAATTTCTAAAATTCTACCTGAAAAAATATTCTTTTTACCAGCTTTAGCAACAGTTAATAAACCTTGTTGGATAGCAACATAGGGGATAGCATTGACCAAATCACGCAGAGTAATTCCGGGCTGCATTTTACCTTTAAAACGCACTAATACAGATTCTGGCATATCCAAAGGCATTACACCTAACGCTGAAGCAAATGCCACCAGACCAGAACCAGCCGGAAAACTAATTCCAATAGGAAAACGAGTGTGAGAATCTGCCCCAGTACCAAGCGTATCAGGTAAAATCATCCGATTGATCCACGAATGGATTATTCCATCACCTGGTTTTAAGACAACTCCACCACGTTGTTCCATAAAAGTTGGCAGATTATTTTGCAGTTGAATATCAATTGGTTTAGGATAAGCTGCTGTATGACAAAAACTTTGCATCACTAAATCGGCAGAAAAATGTAAACAAGCTAATTCTTTCAATTCATCACGAGTCATCGCTCCGGTAGTATCCTGAGAGCCAACAGTAGTAATTTTTGGTTCACAATAAATACCCGGTCTAATTCCAGCCACGTCACAGGCTTTGCCGACAATTTTTTGGGCTAAAGTAAAACCTGTAGTATAGGTCTTGCTTGGTTGTGGTTGGATGAAGGTTTGAGTTGGTTCCAATCCTAAAGTTTTACGAGCTTTATTGGTTAAAGTACGCCCAATTATCAATGGGATTCGGCCACCAGCTTGAATTTCATCTGGCAAGGTAACCGGATAAATTTTAAAACTACTTACCTCAGTACCTGTTTGGTTAATAATTTTGCCTTGATACGGATAAATTGTAATTACATCACCATGATTTATCTTAGTAACATCACATTCTATCGGCAATGCACCTGAATCTTCAGCAGTATTAAAAAATATGGGGGCTATTTTGCCACCTAGAATTATTCCGCCTTGACGTTTGTTAGGAATGTTGGGAATATCATTGCCAATATGCCAAAGTAATGAATTAATTGCTGATTTACGAGAAGAGCCAGTACCAACCACATCTCCACAGTAAGCTATTGGTTTGGGTAAATTAGCTATGGTTTCCAAAGCGTTAGGTATTTTATTAACCAGCATAGATTTGGCATGTAATGGTATATCTGGTCGACTCCAAGCCTCTGATGCTGGGGATAAATCATCAGTGTTAGTTTCACCATCTACTTTAAATACCGTAACTGTTATTGATTCTGGCAATTTTGGTTTGGAAGTAAACCATTCCGCTTCAGCCCAAGAGTTTAAAATTTGGTCTGACCATTTATCTTGTCTGGCAACAATTTGTTCAAATATCTCAAAAATCAATAAAGTATGAGACAAAGCATGGGCGGCAATTGAAGCCAAAGTATCATTATCAAGCAGGTCTACTAAAGGCTGTAAATTATAACCACCACGCATTGTTCCAAGCAACTCGGTAGCGTGACTCGGAGTTATCAAGGAACAAACTTTGTTACCTTTAGAAATATCAGCCAAAAAATTAGCTTTAATTTCAGCTGCTTCATCAACACCAGGTGGTACTCGTTCTACCAATAATTCTAACAGTTCTTGGTTGGATGAATTTTGAATCAATTTTATTAAATCAGATACTTGATTAGAATTTAACGGTAAAGGTGGTAGATTTTGATCGGTACGTTCTGTACAGTGTTGTTGGTAAGCAGTTAACATCTTTTATCTCGTATTTTTCTGGAAATATGTTGACTTAGTAGTCCTAAAATAGGTAGTGACAAACTTTCCTGAGTTTTTAAACCTAGAACGTTTTTTTGGAGTTACCACTGTTTAGGACACCGTTTATTTTAATCAAAACTGAATAGTAGGGGGATAACGAAACCTATTATTAGCCATTGTTCTTGATCGGTTAGTTTCCGCTTAGGTCCTCATTACCATTAAGTTAAGAAATAAGCAATCATATGATATAATAACATAAATTAACCAAACAAGTAGATGACATAATATATTTAGAAAAAACAAATAGTTGAAGTAAGTAAAAAACTAATTTTTGTTGATAAACTTTGTTATTTTCCTTCATCATGACAGGAGCATTGGGTCTGAAAGATGTTTTAACCTAACGTTTTGCCTAAAAATTATCAAAATCCTTTGGAAAGTTCTGGTTTTTTATCTTGGGAACCACAGTTTAAGCTCACTGCCAAAACTTTTTTACCGTTCTAAAGTATATCGCAAATCCACTCCACTTTGAGTACCAGTCTCACTTTCCAAAGTCCAGCGTTTAGTCAATTGATAACGCATTTTTAACAGATTACTGCCATCAAACAACCCTATACCATAACTAACATATAACTCAGGAGTCAAATACTTACCCAATACAAAAGCAGCATTTTCAACCCCATCATCGGTGGAAATTCCCGCTTCATCCAACCCAAACTCACTACCAATTTTATTAGTTAACGCATTACTTTTGCTGAGAGGCAACTCTGCCGCCGCAGCCAACAATAGATCACCACCACCTGAACCTGCTTGGGCCGCTGGTTTACCTAATACAATGTAGGATAATTTATTGCTTTCATCCATAGCCGGCTCAGAATATAGGTCCATCCGTAAATTTTGGGCTGTACCATTGATATGAACGCCTGAAATTACATCCTCATCACCTCTTATTCTAGTACCACCAGCCAATACCACTTCTTCACCAGCTTGTCCTTTACCTTCAATTTTACGGAAAGCCCTTATATCTAAACCCGGATTTTCAATTGGACCACCAGCAAAAAATATCTTGCCTTTGTTAATAGTTAAATTTTGGCCATAAGCCTTAAAGGTACCGTCAATCCATAGTTCACCATTGCCAACAGTTGCTTTACCCGGCTCATTACTGGCTGTTAAAGTTCCACCCAAACGACTCTTTAGTCCAGCACCTTCAAAGGTAATATTATCTCCAAATATAACTTTAACATTGGTTGCTATCTGCATACCAGCACCAGTTTTTTTCACCGATTTATCATTTTTCTCATCAATTTCATCAACAAACACAACATCCTTAGAAATTGCCACCGCTCCACCACCAGAACCTTTGGGAGGACTGAAAGCAGCTTCTGGAATCAGTAGCTCACCAATCACCGCAATATTTTCTGGAGCTAAATTGATGTCTATATCAGGAGAGATCAATACCCACGCACTGGGCATATTAACCACTTCAAAATCGTTGCCATTAATATTTATTTTTGCATCCCAATTGGTTAAGGATGGCAAATTAGCTTGACCTTTAAAATTTAATTGGCAATCAGCAGAATTGCATTCACCAGAACGAATTCCACCATCTAAATAAAACTTTTCACTATTGTCACTGTGTAATGCCAAGTTGAAATCCTTTAATACCAAACCTAAATCTGGTAATTCAGTAGCTACATCAATAACTTGAATCTTACCCTTTAATTTAGGATTGTCCAACCAACCAGCTACGGTTATATCTATCCCAACCTTTCCTTTAGTATCTTCCGCTTGTGGCACAAAGGTTGGCAAAATATCCAAATCATCAAATTTAGCAGTTAAATTAGCTGTTATGGGCTGTTTACCTTTGGGCGGTATGTGTGTCAACTTAGGTAATTTGATTTTACCACT
>JAUCGN010000444.1 GCA_030378125.1 Thiotrichales bacterium HSG1
GGACAGTTTTTGAAAACTAAGCTTAGTTAAAATTATAACTTATTGAAATTTAAATGTTTTATTATTTTTCTTTGAAATAAAAAATTACTTTAATAACAATATGTTATAAAAACTGTCCGAAGTATTGAATTATGATGCCATGTAACTCTTCATAGAAATCAAATTATTGCTTATTGGAAACAAAAATGCAAAAAGACCTTTTACCTGATGATAATACAGATAATGTTAAAGAGAAAGTCGTTCTGGTAATAACCAATATTCACAGGATATTTTACACCGATGATTTATAAAAATTTTTTCCTGAAAATCCTATAATTCTGAAAATCCTGATTCTAACAACTAAAATACATTTAAATCAAATAATTAATAAAAAAATATCCTTTATAAAAAATCTATTTTAAAAAACACTATCAGTTATTTTTATCATGATATTTGTTTGGAACCTACATAATTTCAGACATTAACATATCAGTAAACTTGGTTTACCTGTGAGATAATGAGAAGTTACCTCATTTCTTAATGCCTAAAATGTCGCATTCCAGTAAATACCATTGCTATTCCATGCTCATCAGCAGCAGCAATTGTTTCTTTATCCCGCATTGAACCACCCGGTTGAATGATAGCTGTGATACCAACATTAGCAGCAGCATCGATCCCATCTCTGAATGGAAAAAAAGCATCCGAAGCCATAACTGAACCTTGTACTTCTAGTTTTTCATCAGCAGCCTTAATCGCAGCAATTTTGGCACTGTACACCCGACTCATTTGACCAGCCCCAACTCCTATTGTCATACCATCTTTGCAATACACAATAGCATTAGATTTAACGAACTTAGCTACTTTCCAAGCAAATAATAAGTCTTGCAATTCTTCTTCAGTTGGTTGGCGTTGAGTTACGGTTTTCAAGTCAGCGAGTGTAATCATACCAGTATCTCGTTGTTGCACTAATAAACCGCCTTTAACTCGTTTAAAGTCCAAGTCTTGTTCAGAATTATCATTATTCCAAGTTCCAGATTCTAGTACTCGCACGTTCTTCTTAGTTGCTAGAATTGGTTTAGCGGCATCTTCAATATCTGGAGCAATGATAACTTCTACAAACTGTTGTTCAATAATTGCTTTTGCAACCATACTATCCAAAGTACGATTGAAGGCAATAATACCTCC
>JAUCGN010000445.1 GCA_030378125.1 Thiotrichales bacterium HSG1
TGACCAAGTAAGTGCTTGTGATGGCGAAAGATTTAAGAAGTTTTTCCATGCTATGTTAGATAAAGGTATTTATTTGGCTCCTTCAGCCTTTGAAGCTGGATTCATATCATCCGCTCACACTGATGCAGATATTGATGCAACTTTATCTGCCGCTAAACAAGTTTTGGTTAGTTTATAAATGACAACATTACGCATAGCCACTCGTAAAAGTCCACTAGCATTGTGGCAAACTTATAATATTCGTGACTCTTTATGTCAAATATATCCCAATTTACAGGTAGAAGTTATAGAGATGCTTACTAAAGGTGATAAAATTTTAGACACACCTTTAGCTAAAATCGGTGGTAAAGGATTGTTTGTTAAAGAATTAGAACAAGGTATATTAGCTGGGGAAGCTGATATTGCTGTCCACTCTATGAAAGATGTACCAGTAGAATTTCCCAAAGGTTTAACAATTTCTGTGGTTATGCAACGGGAAGAGCCATGTGATGCTTTTGTTTCCAATAACTATCCAAGTTTAACTAGCTTACCAAAGGGGGCAATTGTTGGTACAGCAAGTTTACGTCGTCAATGCCAATTGTTAGCAGTACGCCCAGATTTACAAATCAAACCTTTGCGAGGTAATGTTGGTACGAGGTTAGGCAAATTAGATAATGGTGAATTTGATGCAATCGTATTAGCTGCAGCTGGATTAAAACGGTTGGGTTTTGGCGAGAGGATTCAAGAATTAATTCAACCGCATATCATGTTACCAGCTATTGCTCAAGGTGCTATTGGAATTGAACATCGAGAGGATGATGCTAATACTTGTGAACTCATTAACAAATTGATTGATATTCCCACGCAGCAATGTGTAATGGCTGAACGAGCTTTGAACGCTAAGTTGGAAGGTGGTTGTCAAGTACCTATCGCTGGACATGCAACAATAGAAACCAATGAAATAAAAATACAGGGTTTAGTCGGTGATGTTGATGGTTCAGAAATAATCAAAGCGGAAATTAAAGGACCAATTGAATCATCTACAAAATTAGGAACAACATTAGCTGAACAATTGTTGGAACGAGGAGCTAAACGTCTGTTACAAAAATGCCAAAACCTTTAAAATATCCCATAACCAATTAATACCTTCGCCAAATAGATATACTGTACACGGGCAT
>JAUCGN010000070.1 GCA_030378125.1 Thiotrichales bacterium HSG1
ACTGACGTTATCGTTGGTAAGTTTTTGAATATTTCCCACTGCCCGGCGTTCATCATCTTCAGAAATATCACCATCCTTCATCAAGGCTTTCAGATCGTGGTTGGCTTCTCGACGAATATTACGCAATGCAACTCGAGTATTCTCAGCTTCATGACGCACTACTTTTACTAAATCTCGTCTTCGTTCCTCAGTCATAGGCGGCAGTGGTACTCGTAAAGTCGTGCCAACATTGGTTGGGTTCAATCCCAGATCAGAATCACGAATACTTTTTTCCACAGTGCTAGTCATAGTCTTTTCAAACGGTACAACTCCTAAAGTACGCGAATCTAATACATTAATGTTAGCAACTTGATTAATTGGTACATCAGAACCGTAATAGGGTATCATAATATGCTCAAGCAAACTTGTGTGAGCGCGTCCAGTACGAATTTTAACATATTCCACTTTAAGAGCAGCAACGCTTTTTTGCATTCGTTCTTTAGCGTCAGAATTGACCATGTCAATCATTTCATTCATTTTTATTTTCTACTTTTTAATAACTTTAGAGTCCAATATTTTCAAATGATGTTAGACTCATCAGATATTCGGGATAAATTATAATAAGTTGAAAAACAAGATAATTTTTTGATAAAATAGTCAATATTAAAATTCAACATATCAGAAAACCATCATGGAGGAGATTAACACAATAAAAAAACTGAATCAATGTTTTAGTATAATTCCAGGTAACTTCTCATTATATGGCAGGTAAATTAAAAAAAAGGATGAAAATATTTTCTTGGATTTGTCAATGCGTAAGTCCTATTATACTTGACACGGAAATAAATTTACCTTTCGGTAGGTCGGGTTAGATTATTGAGCAAAGTGAAATAACGGGTAGTGGGTTTGGACTATTTTTAAATTTACGAATATGCTTAAATATCAGTACGTTATATAAAATCACTAAAGCTTATAATCAATTGATATTTAACAAGTTTTAATTTTTTCTTAATAGTCTACACCCAGTACCGAGTACATGTCCTTAACTACTTTTACAAATCTCTTCAATCTTTGCTATTTTATCATCAGACATAGTGGACATTTCCATTTTATAGGCTAAAACCCACATCATGAATACACCTATTAACCACCATAGAATTTGCCAAGCCCAAATAGATGGGATTCCAAACCACCAAGTATTTATATCATTGGGATTCCCAAAAAACCAATTTCCTATAGTTGCAAATGGGCCAATTGCAAACAAAAACCAAATTATAGTAAAAACTAATACCAAAGGTTTCCAAATTTTTTTAGACTCGGATAATGTTGCATATTTTCTTATTTTTCTATGATATTCCATTCTACGATCTTCATCTTTTTGGTTTAAAGTAGTGAATGAAACAATAAAAACAGTTATCCAGTTAAATAAAAATCCCCAAAATGCTGAATGAATTGTTAAAGGATAAGTTTTGCTCCAAGGTAAAAAAGTTATCAGATTTGTTGTTACGACTTTATCAGTTAATATGACAGCAATTAAACCAACAATTATACCTGCCATAATACCTTGTTTTGTTAATCTAGGACGATAACATATAGCTACCAGTGCTGGCAACATTTGTAATCCAAAAGCAACTGCTAGGCCACCTAATTGTACTATAACACTCTCAATCATAAAAGCTATAAAAATAGCAACCATTACTACAACAAAAGAAATTACTACTGCTAATTTTATAGGTTCATTGTCTTCAGTACGTCGTTCAAAAACATCCCTTGTCCAAATAGCACTGGTAGTTATAATGTAAGAAGATGCGGTAGATTGCATGGCAGCTAATGCACATATTGTTAAAAAACACGCAATTATAATAGCGGCTAAACTTTTCCATAGTTCTCTACTGCTCATTAAATTAGATATATCATTTGATTCTGTTATATTTTTTAATTCTGAATAAGTTGATTTTGGTATCATAGAAATAAGGCTAGGAACTAATTCGTCACCTTTTTTGACTGGTTCAATAACTGTTTTCAAATTTTTTATATCTGAATGAACCAAATCACCATCAGCACCTAATAAATGTGAACCAGCACCTTGTATAGTTATAAAAATGAACATTACACCGCCCATAATTAATGATGAAGCAAATACTTGTTGAAATGCAAAGGATTTAGGTGTTTTAGCTGCAAATGCCCACATAGAAAAAGCTGGAGAAGTCTGAATTCCCATCAAAGCAAGCATAAATGTTAAAATAAACATAGTAGTCCAATTGCCACTAAGAGGTGTTTCTGGAATAGCAAGATAATGGCTATATTCTTCTGCTCCAACTCTTGCGTAATCAAATTCTGTCCACTGAAAAATACCTTGATTAATTTTTCCTATTCCAACCTGAAACCATACCAAAATCCCTATAGTAACAATACCCATTATTAATAAAAATAGTTGCATTGCGTCTACTTTAGCTACTGCTCTTAAACCTCCAACGGCAACATAACCTGCTAATACAAAGGCAAGTATTATCATGCTTATGTTTGAAATCCATGTTTCCCATTCTTCTGTACCAAAGATTCCTCCTATTACTATTCCAAATAAATAACCGGAAGCTCTTAATTGAACAGCAAGATAAGTCACAGCAAACAATGAAGCTACGACAACTACCAAATAACGCATAGTTTTGGATTGAAAATATTCATCAAACATTTCAGCTGGAGTAATAAAATTATATATTTTTCCCAATAACCATTGACGTTTTAAAAAAAGCATACCGGTAAAAGGAATCGCAATAGCATAAAAAGAAGCATAAGCAGCGGGAAAACCACCAGTGAAAATAGCCCCGGGATGACTAATAAAAGTCCAACCCGAAAAACAAGTTGCAGTGGCAGCAAATACAAAGTTCCAAAAAGAAAGAGAACGACCGGCGAGAAAATAATCAGTTGGAGTTCTGTTAGAACGCCAGCCTCTAAATCCCCAAAGAATGCAATATCCCCAATAAAGCACTATGAGTACAATTAATGTAAGTATAAAAAAACCACTAAATACAATAAATCCGCTATCTGTGTTATTACTCAGCATAATATTTTATTTTTCCTCTTTTTTTTAAGATAATTTTGTTGTAATATAATAATAATAATGTAAAAATTTATTGATGAAGGGAAATTAGATAATGAAAATTTATTCGCTACTAATAATTGCATTAGTGTTCTCTGTATCAAATACAGTAAATGCTAAAGAATTGGATACTGAAGGTTTTACTAAAACAATATATCCTATTGTTATACCTGAAGGTTATGTTGTGTCCCTTTATGAGACACCAGCAAAACAGGGAGAAATGCCTGACAGTAAATTAGAAGTATCACTTAAAAAAGGTGATAAAGTACAAGCAAATATCGTTACAAAACTTAGTAATATCGCAGATAATTGTAAGAATGATAAAAAAGCCTATAAATGGATATATACCAAAGACTGGTTTTGTGTAAAAGTGACATCATCATCTACTTCAATTGGTAAAATAGGCTGGCTTAACAAGATGTTCGTTAATCTTAAATAACTATTAGTTTTGGACTGGAATTTTTATTTTCCAGCCATATCTTATAGACTCCACTCTCTTCCATTCTTCGGGATTATTTAATTCGTTATAAACAATAATTCTATTATTGCTACCTCTATCTTGAACATTAACAATATCTTCAATTGAGATTTTGTAGTGATTGGCAATATCGCTGGTAGTCTCACCTTGTTGTACAATATGTATTATAATGGGCTGATTATTAAATAATTCATTTTGGTTTTGTTGCACAACAGCACCAGCTTGATTATTATTTTCCTCATTATTTTCCTCATTATTTGGAATTACTGGTTGTTGTGCGTTAGTTTCAATTTTTGTAAGTCCTTTACAGGCAACATCTACCCTATCTTTAAGAGGTTCATTAAATCTTTCTATAAATCCAACTTCTTCACATTTACCCTGTTGCACATCTAATTTTGCTTGTTCGTATTTATCTCCAGCATCTGAAAATACCCAAGCAAAAAATATAAAAGATAGCAATATAGCAAATATAATTACAAAATTTTGATATTCTTTACGGTCTAACTCATCCTTTTTTTGATTAGTTTGAAAAAAATCAGGTTCGCTACTATATTCAATTGTATTTTCAACTTTTATTTCCTGAATAAAGTTATTGATATTGTCAGCTCCAGGAAAATAAAAATCTTTAATATTAAATACACCTTCTGTCCATTCACTATTATTATATGTCTCTTGAATCCATTCTAAAAATATTTCTTTTACTTCTTTAGGTACAAGAATTTTTTTATCAATAATATCATTACCAAGTATATCTAATATACGTTCCTTTATACGCAAATCTTTTTCAACAAATTTTGCTATATGTTCCTTAAAATTAGAAACTAACAATTTATTACCTTGTGAATCTAAAGAATCATAAAGTGTTTCAAAAGGAACTTCTTTATCGCTACTATAAAAAAATAATTCCATAATTTTTCCTATAAAATTTCATTATCATATTTACGATTTAATAATTTTTTAAATTTTTTATAAGTTTCAAGTTCCCTTAATAAAGCTATTGTGTTAGTTCTTTCTCTATCAGTATAACCTTCTAAAGCAGGTTGGTAAATAGGCAAAGGAAAAATATTAATTGGTAAAAATTCATCATCAGAAATTTCTTGGATTGCTTTATATAAATTTGCACTAAATATCCTGCGAGTATCTCCAAGCTCATTTTCTTCAATACGAACATTTTGTAATTTTTTTATCAGCCTTTGAAAGCTAATATAATTACCAACTTTTTCTAATTTTTCTAATTTTTCTAGTTCTTTAATTATATAATCCTTATTTTTGTTTGGCACTCCTTCTCCTCCAACTCCAAAAATACCACCTTTTTTAGCTTCCGTTGGTAACATCCCCAATGGAGTGTAAGTGTTAATAATCGGCCCCATATTATGTTCAAAAATACGTTCAATTACCTTGGCTGTTTGCATTATGGTTTGAATTTCACTACTTTTGAATTCTTCTTTAATTTGCTTTAATTGTCTATAAACCCATAAAAACCAAACGTTGAAATGATCATCCGCACAATTTTCTTGATATTTTGCATACTGCTCATCTTGTGTACCAAACAAATTACAAAAGTGATAATTGGTATCAATGATTACATGTTTTAAAGGGCTAATTTCTAATTCATTCGCAATATCTTGTGCATGTTTTTTAATTCCTAATAATAAGTTAGCAAAATCATTATACTTATATAATAAAAATGGATTCACCGTCCAACCAACAGCAAAAGATTTTTGTTTAGAATACACTTCATAGGATACATCTTGAAATTTTATAATTCTATTTGGTTCATTGCGTTCCACTTTTTCTACTGTGATTTCAAAATCATTAGAAACTTTACTTCCAAAACGTAATATAGCAGCAGTATCAGTATTCATAGCATTTAAATCTAATACCAAAATACCTTCATTGGTTTTCTCCTCAAGATGGTAAGCAAGTAAAAGTAAACTAAGTAAGGTTTTGCCTACTCCACCTTTGCTGCCGGTAATAACATGCCATTCCATATTTAAAACCTTTTAATTTTTGTTTTTGTAAAGGAAATTTTATTTGTTAAAAATGTAAATAAAATCCCTAATATAATACTACTAAGTATTGGTCCCCAATCATTCCAAGAAATATATTCTCCCAAGAAAGGCGATAATATAAAATATGAAATAAGTGATATTCCAAAAAATACTATAGTTATTTTAATAGCTCTTCCATATTTTTTCTTTAAACTTTTATACCATAATTTCAATGCTTTGTTTTTTAATCCTGCTTTTTGATAAATTTCAATAGATTTTTCATATTCTTCATCATCTTCAAAGCGTTGACCTTGCCATAATACAATTTCTTTCCTTTTTTTCTTTGCATTTAAATAATTTGGATCGTATTCTAAAATCTTATCGCATATTGATAATTGCTTTTTTTTACTATTAGACACCTTTATTTGCTGCCACAATAATTCTATCAGTTGAGGACGTGCTATATCAGGATAAGATTGATAAAATTTTTCTAAATCTTCTTGAGCAGCCTGTATATCTCCTTTTTCTATAAAAACTTTTGCTAGTAATTTTTGAGCTTCAATATGATTAGGATTTATTCTTATAGTTGTGCTTAATTTATCAACAGCTTCATCAAATTGTTTATTATTATAAAAAACTTGGCCTTGTTTATAATATTCATCAGATTCTACTCTAATACGAACTAATTCTGGTTGCATAATTTCTTTCAACGGTTTATGTTCAACAACCCATCGCCGAAATAATTCAACTCGAAATTGATAACCTCTTTGTTTATCTTCTTCAATAATATCCCATTCTTTCAAATTTTTAGGAGCAATATCCAATTCATCTATTACCATTCCAATACCACTATTTTGTAAATGGATAGATAATTCTCTATGTGAAATATTTTTTTTTCCTAATTCTGCAAAAGCAGCAGTTACGATTTTACAAGCTGGTGGTAATCCATCCCACAACCATTCCAACGCATTTTGTGAAGTATTAGTTAATACACAATCAATATTTTCTTTGGTAATAGAACTTATTTTTTTACCATTAGAATTATGCCAAACACATGAACATAAAGCCTGAGTCAACAATGGATGACCATTAGTTAATTCTAATATTTGTTTTGTAGCTCTACTAGACCAATATAAACTTTTATTATCTTCGGAAAGACGTATTAAATTTTTAGTTTCTGATTCAGTCAACAAAGAAACACGATAACTAGGTATATTCTTAAACAATGCTAATGCGGCTTTAAAATCATCAATATTACGACCAATAGCAAAAACAAAATTTAACCTTTGTAAATTAATACTTAATAAATCTTCACGCAAATAACGAAAAAAATCATCTCGCATTTGTTCTGCTTTAGTATCCTTAAGTGCATCAAATTCATCAAATAATAATACTAAAGAACTATCTGTCAATTGGTCATTTTCTAATGAATCTTCCAACCATTTATGAAATTTACAATCTGTATTATCCCATTGTGGTATTTGCAATTTTTGACTAATAGTTGTAGCTAAATCATTTAGTATAACTTCTAAAGGGTTATGGGCTTTATCCATTAAATCAAAATAAATAGTATGATATTTACCTTTTGTTGATAGTTTATCTTTCAATTCTAATAAAATTGAAGTTTTACCAATACGACGTTGACCAAATAAAACCAAAGAATTTTGTTTAGGATCATATAGAACATCATCTACAGCCTTTAAAATATCAGTACGCCCTATAAAATTGGGACTACCGCCCACTGCATTACCAGTTACATAAGGAATTTCAGAATTTCGTCCTTTTTGTTGTTTAAACCAGTCTAAAATAATCATAAAGTTAGTAATATCCGAAAATTGTAAAATTGCAATTAATGGCTGCTACATACAACACCTAAAATAGTTAGAAAAATGTCCATAATACGTAATTATTAACTATCTAGATATATTTTTTAAACATTTTAAGAAAATATTAGAGCGAATTTGCCATTGGTTATTATTTTTAGAAATTAAACCTTGCATTTCTAATTCTTTTAATTCAGCTTTATAATTAGAAATATCATCCTGCTTGCCTACCATAAAGAATACTTCACGAACTTTGGATGGCCATGATGATAACATATTTTCTAATATGGATTCAATGTTTTGACAAATATCAGTAATTTCAACAGAATCTGATTGATTAGATATTTTATTAAATTCAGCAACAATTATCTTTAACAAATAAGGATGCCCACCAACCATATCTTTAATTAATTGACGATTATTTGCTGACAAATTATGTTCTTCCAATAAATCATCAATATCTGTATCTGATAAACTTCCTAAAACTGTTGTTTCACTAATAAAGTTTAAAACTGGAGAAGCTGAAGGATTTATTTTTTGAATTTTCTTATTAAATGTTATCAAAGAAGAATTACTTGCAATAACTAAAGCAAGTGGGCTATGAGCACCATGCAAAGAAGCTAAAGAACGCAATGTCGTAAAAAATTCCCAATTATCTTTAAAATTTGGATATTCCAGTAAAACTTCAAACTTATCTAACAATAGTATTAATCTCAGTCCTTGTTGGTTGATTATAGTAATAATATTTTCCAAGCTTATTTTATTGAATTCATTATCTTTACAAATTTGATAAGCTCTATTTAATTCTGAATTTTGTTTCATAGCCAAAGGTTTCAAAGCTATTTCCCAGAATTTGGGACATGAAATTTCTTTACTAATATCTAAAACAATATCAACATAAGAAAATATTAACTTATTTGCTTTATCTCCATAAAGTTCTTTTTGTTGTTCAGGATTTTCATTACGCAAATAATCTAAAATAGCTTTTCTTTCTTCACTAAAAAAGGTACTTATGGAACTGGATTGACCAGTTCTTATTCTGTTTACTAGACGAAGTATTTCTTTTTGCCTTACGTTTACTAAACCAGGGTTTTCAATTTTTGGACCATTAAATAAACGTTTAATAATGTCAAATTGTACTACTGCTGTAACAAATATAGTAATAATTACAGTTATAAGAATTATCAATACAATATCTATAAAGTTAAATTGTATGGCTACAACAACAAGTGTAACAATACTTGCTATAAGACCTATAAACTCTATTAATTTCATAATATTAAACCTATTAGTAATTATAAATTATTTCCCCAATGAATTTTAAC
>JAUCGN010000071.1:0-2722 GCA_030378125.1 Thiotrichales bacterium HSG1
AGCCAAAATAATGCTGCACGTTTGGAACAGGCAGAAGGTGGAACTTTGTTCATTAAAGATATTGCCAATATGGATGATATTATCCAATTGAGATTGCTAAGTAGTTTAAAAAATCACCGGTTTTTACACACTAGTAGTAGAGAAACAATCGCTCTTAATATTCGTATAATTGCCGCAATAACTGCCGAATCTGATGTTACTTGTTTGAATGAGGAGCTGTATTATCATTTAAACGTTGTATCCTTAAAAATTCCACCATTACGAAAACATTGTGAGGATATACCAGAATTACTTGAGTTTTACGTTAATTTTTTTGTTAACAAGGATAAATTACCTTACCGGCGTTTTACTGTAGCTGCTCAGAATATGTTACGAAATTATATTTGGCCGGGTAATATTTTAGAATTAAAAAACTTAGTTCAACGACTACTGATTTTAGGTAATACCGATACGATTGACATTGATGAAATAGAACCAATTTTACAACAGCAATCTAATAGTAACATAACTGGTAATTCATCTATTTATGACTTGCCACTACGAGAAGCTCGTGAACAATTTGAAAAATCTTATTTAGAATATCAACTACAGGAAACTGGTGGAAACGTTAGTAAGATGGCAACAAGAATTGGCTTAGAAAGAACTCATTTGTATCGTAAATTACGAACCCTTAATATCGATCCCAAACAGCCTAAAAAATAATATTTTAAAGGTAGTCCAAAAATATGTAGTGGTAAATTTTTCAAGTTTTTTTTAAACCTTATAAATTTTTTGAAAATGGCACTACTTTATTTAGGACTAGCTTATTCCGGTAGTCCTGAACAAAGTAGTGTAGTATAATATATTAAAAATATTAAGGAAAAATTTATGAATTGTCCAACTTGCAACTCAGAAAATATTATAAACAACGGTGGTATCCACAATGGAAAACAAAAATATGCTTGTAAAGATTGTGGTAGACAATTTGTTTTGGAACCAACTAATTGTATTTCTCAGGAAAAGAAGGATTTAATTGACAAATTATTACTGGAAAAAATTCTTTTGGCAGGTATTGCAAGAGTTGTTGGTGTATCCGAATGTTGGTTGCAAAAGTATGTAAACAAAAAATATGATAGCGTTCCAAAAATCATTGATATTAAACCCAAAAAAAAGGGTAAACTATTCAATGTGATGAGATATGATCTTTCATAATGAATAAAGATAATAAACAATGGGTTTGGCTTGCCATTGATGTTGAAACTGGAGAAATTGTTGGTTCTTATACAGGTAGTCGAGATGCTCAAGGAGCCAAAGGTTTATGGGATTCATTACCACCTGTTTATCGACAATATGCGGTTTCTTATACAGATTTTTGGAAAGCATATGATGTTATTTTTCCCAGCAAACATCACAAATCTGTTGGAAAAGAAACCTAACAAATCGTATTGAACGCTTTAACTGTACCATGAGACAACGAATTTCACGTCTGGTTCGGAAAACTCTTTCCAAAAAGCTCTCAAATCATGTTGGAGCTATTTGGCACTTTATTCATCACTATAATGCTAATATTGTTTAATTTTATGCCAACACTACTTTGTTCAGGACTACCAAAAAACGCTTCACACTGTCATGTGATATATTCATTAATTCTCATAACCTACTACAATTTATATATTTGGGTCAGCCTAATATAATGAGATATATACATTGATAGAGCATAATTAGTTGTGGATGGACGATTTATTTCTCTCATTTAATTCTTTTTTTGCTTTAATTGAATCATTCATATTATAATATTTCTGTCAATGCGTAAGTCCTGTATATGCTATAATTATTGCCTTTAATACAGGACATTTTTCGTCAGAATTAGAATTTTCAAGATTTAAGTATTAACATGATTTTTTATACCAATGACTTACAAGAGTATTATCTTGCTCATTACTTTATTAAAAAACATCCTGTACGAAGAACTATTACTTAAACAACTCAATTTATATAAATATGCAAGTAACTAAAAAAACTCATTTACAAGCTAATTTACAAAATTTTATTTTTACCATTTTACTATTTGTAGTGGTCGGTTTATTAGCATGGTTAAGTAATCAGTATGAAATAAAGGCCGACTGGACTTTGAATAATCGACATAGTTTATCGGAAACTAGTCAAGAGTTATTAAAAACTTTCGTTGCTCCAATTACTATCACAGTTTACGTTGACGATAATAATAATTTACGCCGTTCTATAAAAGATTTAGTGGAACGTTATCAACAATATAAGTCTGATATTAATTTACGTTTTGTCGATCCGTTTATGGCTCCGGGAGAAGTACGAGAACGGGATATAAAAGTTAACGGTGAGTTGATCATTGATTATCAAGGACGCTCTGAACATGTGTTGGATGCCACTGAACAAAATATAACTTCGGCTTTACAACGAGTGGTAAGAACTGAAGAACGTTTAATTGTATTTTTAGAAGGACATGGCGAACGAACTATAAATAATACTGCTGACCATGATTTAAGTCAGTGGGCTGATCTATTAAAAAGTTCTGGTTTCAAGCTGCAACCTTTAAATTTTGGTCAAGTAACAGCTATACCAGCCAATGCTGATGTTTTAGTTATTCCTAACCCTAGACGGCAATTATTACCAGCCGAAATAACTCTTATAACTGATTATATAGATAATGGCGGTAGTCTACTTTGGTTGCTTGATCCAACTGTAAAATTACAAGGTTTAGAACCTC
>JAUCGN010000071.1:2732-8585 GCA_030378125.1 Thiotrichales bacterium HSG1
AACTTGGGTTTAAAGGTACAACCGGGAATGATAGTCGATCCAATCAGTCGGTTTTTGGGAGTTAATAATCCGGCCATAGTGTCTGTGACCACCACTGGGTACAATATTGATCATCAGATTACTACTAATTTTGGAGACTATTTAACTTTATTTCCTCAAGCAAGTGGTTTGATCGTAGAACCACCTGAAAATTGGATTGAGATTCCTCTATTGACAAGTCATCAGCAAGCATGGTCGGAAACTGGTGATATGGAAGGCACAGTTGAATATGATCAAGAAACTGATATAAGTGGTCCATTAAATATTGCTTTTGCCTTAATTCACGAAAATTTAGAACATGATGATGAGGAAATTCCTGAAGAAGCTGAATCAGAAACTGAAGGAGTTGATGGAGATAGAACTAAAGATGAAGTAGATGAAATAGAAGTTGAAGAAGGTGAAATGGGAGGAAATAGAGAACAACGGGTTATAATTGTTGGGGATGGAGATTTCTTGTCCAATGCTTTTTTGCAATATGGTGGTAATGTTGATTTAGGTATAAGGATAATAAACTGGTTATCAGAAGATGATGTTTTTATTAATGTTCCTATTAAAACAGCCGTTGATTTAAGCTTAGATTTATCTTCTAACACAGCCATTTTCTTAGGAATATTTTTCTTGTTCCTGTTGCCGGTAACTTTAATTGCTATTGGTATATTTGTTTGGTTAAAAAGGAGAAAATCTTAATGAATAAACGCTGGTTAATGAATATTATTCTGTTGATAATAGTGGTTATATTAGGTGCATTGGTTTTTTATACCATAGACCGTAACAAGCAAGTTGAATTACCTAAATTGACAGATTTAAATCAGGCTCAAACAATACATATTGAACGGTTGGATAAAGAACCGATAACTTTGTTGAAAAAAACCAATGATTTGTGGCAAATTACGACTCCATTTGATTTACCAGCTAACAAATTTCAGGTGGAAAATCTATTACAAATTCTTTCATTGCGTGATTACAAGAAGATTACCAGTTCTAATTTGGCTGAGTTTAAGTTAGACTCACCATTAGCAACGATAAAATTTGATCAACTCACTGTAGAATTTGGAGATTCTTCACCTATTAACCATCAACGTTATATAAAGGTAGATGATAATATTTATTTGCTCAGAGATTCTTGGTATTATTATCTTACTGGTGATGCCTTAGCTTTTGCTAGTTTTAGTCTGTTGGGTGATAAACCTAAAATTACTGAGTTGGAAATGCCAAATTATCATCTAAAGTTACAAGACACTAAATGGGCTTTAAAATCTGGGCAACCTTCAGCAGAAATCGATACGAGTATAGATGCACTTGGTGCTTTGATTGATAATTGGCAACATGCGTCTGCTTATGATGTTAAGCCTTATGATAAAACTATCAGTAAAGAACAAATCAAGGTAACGTTGTTAGGCCAACCCCAGCCTTTAAACTTTTTTATCTTGTCTAAATCTCCAGATTTAATATTGGCTAGACCAGAAAAAAATGTACAATATAAATTATCTAAAACTCAACTGGAAAAATTACTTCAGTTACCAATAAAAATGTTAGAAAATAGTGATTTACCTAAATAAAATTTCTCATATAGTAAGGTCATTATGGTAAGAGTAAAAAATTGGTTTATTAAAACTATTAACTCAACTCTAGGACAAAAGATGATTATGTCTCTTACTGGGTTGTTTTTAATTTCGTTTTTAGTTATCCATTTAACTGGCAACTTGATGTTGTTTAAAAGTGATGATGGGGCATCTTTTAATGCTTATGCTCATTTTATGTCAACTTCTAGTTTTATTAAATTGGCTGAAATTATTTTGGTATTAGGCTTTGGTTTACATATTTATACCTCCTGGCGATTGAGCAGATATAACAAACAAGTACGCCCTCAAAATTACGTCTATAGCCGTCCGGATATTAATACTTCATGGACAGCTCGCAATATGGGTTTTCTTGGTTCAATGCTACTGATTTTCCTACTAATTCACTTATATAACTTTTGGTTCAAATATAAGTTTCAAGCTGATATTCCTTTAGTTAACAATGGTGATTATAAGGATTTGTATTTATTCGTAAAAACAACTTTTGTTGAGGAATGGTGGATTTCTATCCTGTATATTGTAGCGATGATATTTTTAGGACTGCATTTAGCTCATGGTTTTGAAAGTTCATTGCAAACTTTAGGCATTCAACATAAAAAATACACTCCCATGCTTAAAAGAGTTGGATTATTATTCGCAATTATAGTTCCAATTGGTTTTGCCATTATGCCATTTTATTTTCTTGGGAAATGGTGGGTAGGTGATTAAAGGTATTAGTTAGTTCTTAAATAATGTAGTATTAAATTTCATTAAACGGGTATAAACATATGCAAGTATTAACAGAACTGTTTGAAAAAAATCAAAATTGGGTAAAGAATATTACTGATAAAGACCCACAATTTTTTACTCAGCTTGCTAAAGATCAAAAACCTGAATATTTATGGGTAGGTTGTTCCGATAGTAGGGTTCCACCAAGTCAAATAGCTAACTTTTTGCCGGGAGAGGTATTCGTCCATCGTAATATAGCTAATCTGGTAGTCCATACTGATTTAAACTGTTTATCAGTACTGCAATATGCAGTTGAAGTATTGCAAGTTAAACATGTTGTGGTTTGTGGACATTACGGATGTGGTGGGGTTAAAGCTGCTTTAGGTGATCATCAGTATGGGTTGATTGATAATTGGTTACGGAATATTAAGGATGTTCATCGGCGTTATGCAACGGAGATGGAAAATTTAGAAGAAGATGCAAAGTTTCGCTTACTCTGTGAAAAAAATGTTATTGAACAGGTTACTAATGTGTGTAATACCACAATTGTGCAGAATGTATGGAAGTCTGGTAAAGAATTAACTGTTCATGGTTTAATATATGATATTGAAGATGGAATCCTGAAGGATTTAGGGGTTAATGCTACTGGTTTGGAACAAATTGAGTCCACGCATAAGATGGCATAGACAGCTTATTACTCCATTTTTTGGTAATAGAGGTACTTACGAAATTTAGTAAAATACTTCTTTGTACAGGACATTTTTTGTCAAAATAAGGATTTACCGGATTTTAGGATTAACACTATAGGACTTACGCATTGACAAGGTCATCATATTATGAAACTATTTAAATACAATAAGTTACTATACAAATAGTTAAATTTAATATACATATAATTTATATTTTAAAATTACATAATTCCTTTACGCAACTTAGCATTGTAATTTTATACTTTAATTTTTACAGAAATTATGAGAAATTAAATATACTTTATAAGCATATAATTTTATTGAAATATTATTTTTTAGAAGTTGTCAATGCGTAAGTCCTATTCTACTTTAAATTTTATAGAAATCATTTCTAAAATAGTAAGTTCCTTAATATCTTTAGAAAAGAAATTCATCAAACCTCTAAATGGTTTTAGCAACTTATCAGATAAATTAGGTTTCTTTTCTACCGATTCCAAAACCTGCAAATAAGTTCCCAATAAAATATCCACCACTTCCACATCCATCATATTAATCACATCAGCAGCTGAAAAAGCCACCACATGATATTCCTTCCGTAAATCCTCAGCAACCATATTCAAAATAGTTGACTTACCGCAACCACGATGCCCAATCACCAACATTTTCTTAAATCTATCAGTAATCTTAATGGTAGTTGTAATTTCATTTACCGTATCTTTAGTAAAATCATCTACATAAAACTCCTTGCCCCATTTACTACTCAAAGGCCGACTATCAAAATTATTATAAGCTTTCACAAATTTTTTATAATTATCTGGCATATTTATTTACTCTTGTTTAGTAAGTAATGTGTATCTAATATATCCTAAAATACATCAAATAACTTAAATTTTTTCAATTTACCTTTTTAACTACTACAAAGAAACCAAATGTATTGGACAATAATCCGCCATATATCCAAAATCTCGATCAATTGTAAATAATTGGCTATTTTGCTCAATCGTTATAGCAGCTATTAAACAATCAGTAGCAGAAGTTGCCACACCATTACGNCGGCATATATTAGCTATCTTAGCTGCCTCAATATGATGATGCTTAGTTGCCATAATTATTGGAAAACTTTCGATTAATTTTTGTAATTTATTAAACTGAGTATCTTCTCTTAAGCCAGAAAGAAATTCCTGAACAACAATACCTGATATATAAATAGGTTTATGTTCAGCAATCATCTGTTGCAACATAATAACTTCAATAGGTTTTAATTCATCAGTTTTATATTTTTTTCTATAAGCCAATGACAAAATAGATGTATCTAAAAAAATCATCGTGATTTGCTTCGTTGTTCTATTTCTGCCAGAAATTCAGGATCAAAATCAATCGTACCAAAATGTTGAATTGATTCCATTTGTTTACGCCAACGAATATACTCTTTAAGAGCCTCATGTATAGTCTCCTGTTGAGTTTTATGTCCACCAAGCTGTTTAGCCTGTTCAAGTAAATCTTCATCTGTTAATTGTATATTTATCATAACTTTTCACCAACTTAAATTTTTTATCTAATATATTCTCTAATTCCAGACTAAACCTCTAGAAACAATAGTCTAATTAGCTTCTTAGTTCCACAATTCCCTTCAAGATCGCAAATACATCTTCAATATCTTCTGGTATCCTGTAACTATGTATATCTTTTATAATATGCTTTTCTTTTCTTTGTAAAATAGCAAATTTCCAAATATCCCCAACTGTTATCACTCCATAAAAAGCAGGTAAATCACAGTCTTCATATTTATCTAGGGCTATCATTTCTACAGACAATTGATTAAAACCTTTATCTAAATCCCCCTTTTTTGCCTCTATGACAATCAAATCTTGTTTTGAACGTATTAGATAATCTATGAAACCGCTAAGTTTGTCATCCAAATCTATAGGATATTCAACATTAATTTTTGATTCTGTTGCTTTTAGTAGTTCTAAAAGAATAGGTGCAATCAAAAACTCTCTTTTTGCGATTTCTGATGTTAAGGTAATTTTTGGCAAGATTGTGTAATAAGTTGCTTTAAGGTTTTCTAAAGTTTCCTTATTATATACATCTGATTTAGGTAGATTTATTACTTGTAAAGCGTATGAATATCCAAATGCTCCAACTATTTCCTCTGTTGGGTTATTCATATTAAAATAATCGCTAAAGGTATATTTTTTACCTTCTTTTAATATCGTTGTATTCATAAATCATCCTTATGTAGTGTTGTAAGTTAATAATGTGGTGCATCATCCCATGCACCCCAATTCCATCAAATAGACCGAATCTTCTCAACTTGAGCTTCCAACTGTTGTAAAGAAGCTATCATTCTTTTACGAACTGCTTATATCTATTAAATCCAAACCATCAATCATTTTAAAATGCTTATCATATCAAGATTTTCACTGAATTTTATCAATAAGTCTTTGTTTTATTAAAATATTCATTTGTATTTCCTAAGTTATCAAAATTATATGTTCATAAAATTCCCAACGAAGACCGCTGGGAACGTTAAAACTCTAAGCCTCAACTCGATGCAACACTGGCAATCTCTTCACAAAAATCAAATACAACATAATTTCCATGGAGAAGATTCCCAAGGTTACTAATAACTCAGGGACGGAAGGAAAATAATTCCAGCCACCACCAGGTTCAAAACCTACCAAATAAGCGTTTAAGTTGGCAAGTCCACCTTCACTTATATCAAGATGGTAAATTTCCTTAAACATACTTGATAATCTGTTATAACTTATGGAATGAGCATAACGTTGATACGTTGCTATTGCTTCCACACTGCTACCAAAAGGCGTTCCCGGCTC
>JAUCGN010000446.1 GCA_030378125.1 Thiotrichales bacterium HSG1
CCGAGATCTACACGAGCCTTATCGTCGGCAGCGTCAGATGGTTATAAGAGACAGCTCCAATGAAAGCATATTGCTAGGATATTCATACTTCACCATAATTCAAACCTTCTTTTACCCATCTTTGTACAAGAGCTTGACACTGTTCAGGATAATCCTTAAAAATAATTTTGCCGGCCTCAACCACATCATTCAATAAATCTTTATTTCTACGCACATCAGCAATCCTTAAGTTCATAGTTCCTTTTTGCTTAGTACCTAACACTTCACCCGGACCTCGAATCTCCAAATCATGTTGAGCAATGACAAATCCATCATGGGTATCACGAATTATTCCTAAACGTGATTTAGATATTTCTGACAATGGTAACTGGTATAAAAGCACACAATAACTTTGCACTGCTCCACGACCAACTCGCCCTCTCAATTGATGTAACTGGGCTAAACCCAAACGTTCCGCATTTTCAATAATCATCAAGCTAGAATTGGGTACATCAACCCCAACTTCAATCACAGTTGTCGCTACCAATAAGTGAGTTCTTTTAGCGATAAAATCACCCATAATCTGTTCTTTTTCTTTGGCTTTCATTCTACCATGTACTAACCCAATTTGTAAATCTGGTAAAGATTCCTGTAATTTAATTGCAGTGTCCTCAGCAGCTTGTAACTGTAAAGTTTCCGACTCTTCAATTAACGGACAAACCCAATAAGCCTGTCGATCTTCTTCAGTACAAACATGTTGAATTCTAGCAATTACTTCATCTCTACGAGTATTCGGCATGACAACTGTAGTAACTGGAGTGCGGCCCGGCGGTAGTTCATCAATTATGGAAGTATCTAAATCAGCGTAAGCAGTCATTGCTAAAGTGCGTGGAATTGGGGTTGCTGTCATGATCAATTGGTGTGGATAAATACCATCTTGATTACCTTTGTTGCGTAATGCTAAGCGTTGATGTACCCCAAATCTATGTTGTTCGTCAACAATGATCAACCCTAACTTGGAAAATTCTACATCTTTTTGGAACAAAGCATGGGTTCCAATAATCAGTGATACCTGTCCAGAAACTATATCTGCTAAAACTTGTTCTCGTTTTTTCTTAGTTAAACTACTGGTTAACCAAGTAAATTTAATGTCTAACGGT
>JAUCGN010000447.1 GCA_030378125.1 Thiotrichales bacterium HSG1
TTATATGCACGATGATCCCGGTTATAAACGCTTTTTTAGCTATATTTCTCTATTTACTTTTTCCATGTTAATGCTGGTCATGTCGAACAATTTTGTCCAGTTATTTTTTGGTTGGGAAGCAGTTGGTTTAGTATCATACCTATTAATTGGTTTTTGGTACACCAGAGAAACAGCCATTTACGCTAATTTGAAAGCCTTTCTTGTCAATAGAGTTGGTGATTTTGGTTTTGCTTTAGGAATTGCCGCAGTATTAATGGCTTTTAATAGTTTGAATTATGGAGAAGTTTTTGGTTTAGCCCAAGCTGGTGAATATCAACAAACTATCAGCATCTTCGCTGGTTATGAATGGTCAATGATAACCGTTATGTGCATCCTATTATTTGTTGGAGCGATGGGTAAATCAGCCCAGTTTCCACTGCATGTTTGGTTACCCGATTCAATGGAAGGCCCAACCCCTATTTCGGCGTTGATCCATGCTGCAACTATGGTGACAGCCGGTATCTTCATGGTAGCTCGTATGTCGCCATTATTTGAACTAAGCACTACAGCCCTCAGTTTTGTGATGGTTATTGGAGCAATAACCGCATTTTTTATGGGTATACTTGGTCTAGTCCAACATGACATTAAACGAGTAGTGGCCTATTCAACTTTATCTCAATTAGGTTATATGACAGTTGCATTAGGTGCCTCAGCTTACACCGCTGGAATATTCCATTTAATGACTCACGCATTCTTTAAAGCTTTGTTATTCTTAGGAGCAGGTTCTGTAATCATCGCCATGCACCATGAGCAGGATATGCGTAAAATGGGTGGTTTAAAGAAATATATGCCAATCACTTATATAACCATGTTAATAGGTTCTTTGGCTTTGATCGGAGTGCCGGGTATGTCGGGTTTCTTCTCTAAAGATGCGATTATTGAGGCAGTCCACCATGCTTATGCGGCAGATCGAGCCGGGGCTTGGTTTGCCTATTATTCGGTATTATTCGGAGTATTTATTACCGCTTTGTACACTTTCCGTATGTTCTTTTTAACTTTTCATGGTAAAGAACGGATGGATGAGCATACTAAAAAACATTTGCATGAAACGCCTTGGGTAGTAACTGGACCATTGATAGCGTTGGCAAT
>JAUCGN010000072.1 GCA_030378125.1 Thiotrichales bacterium HSG1
ATAGGATATATACATGGATAAGGTACATTTCGCTGTTGATGGACGACTTATTTCTCTCATTGGATTCTTTTCTATAGTTTTTTTGGATGATCCATATTATAATATTCTTGTCAATGCGTAAGTCCTAACTTTGGTTAAAAGCATTTGTCTCTCCAAACATATCAGACATATTTGTAACCTTGCTAACATCCCAATTACCTATATCTTGGTTAAAAGCATCAGCTTCATAAAACATGAGAACCATATTTGTAACATTACCAACCTCCCAACTACCTATATCTTGGTTAAAAGAAGTCGCACCATAAAACATACCGGTCATACGTGTGACATTACTTACATCCCAATTACCTATATCTTGGTTAAAAGAAGTTGCACCAGCAAACATAGCAGACATATCCGTAACATTGCTTAAATCAGGTAAATCAGTAGCAGTTATTTGTAAATTACTTGCTCCATAGAAAGCTTTAGACATACTTTCCCAAGCAATATTTCCCCATTGCATAACATCTATAATTTTATCTCTCATTGCTGCTGTTTCAACAATTAAATATATAGCTGGGAAAGCACCTCGAATGTTAATTATATGCTCACCAGCCATAGCATAAATACACGTACCAGCTACAGTAATTCCTAACTGTTCAAAAATACCATCGTTATCACAATCAATATCATAATCATAAGTGTAAGAAGAATTTATTGGAATGGTGATAGTTTCATTGGCTGTTGTTGTTTCCCACTTGGTAATAAAACTGGTGGTATCTGCTATAACGTTCTGCATGAAAAATAATAAGATTGATACTATTAATAACCTGGTCTTTAATAATTTCATGATAATTGACCTATTGTTCAATGAATTAAAACTCACGGATACGGACATTTCGCAAGAATTTTTAAGTTAGATATGGTACAGTTTATGAGATTTTGATAAATTAAGTATAGCAGAATGCTAAGATTGGTAAGGATAATAGTGAAATGATGAGCCGGGTATGGTGTGAAACATCCTTTTGTTACCCACCATTTCATAAACATAACATCCTATTAAATCATTAATTTGATGAATTGTGCTGGGCAAATGTCAACTCTAAATTAAATCTGTCTTCATTGGTAGTGTAAACTTGGGCTGGAAGCTTAAAGGTACAATTGATGTCCATATCATTCTCAAAAACGGTAATCAAGATATGGCTTTCTTACCTAAATTAAAAGCCTGTGCCTTTGGAAAGTGTGCTTCCAGTCAAAGCCAGCACGTAGGTTGGACTGAGCTTAGTTAAAATTATAACTTATTGAAATTTAAATGTTTTATTATTTTTCTTTGAAACAAAAAATTACTTTAATAACAATATGTTATAAAAACTGTCCGAATTATTGATATATAAACTTATTTTTAGTGGGAATACCTGTAGGAAAAATATATAATTTGGAAAATATACCTTTTTAGTATATAATCTCCCGCGAGTTGGTATTTGTTGTTGGAATTTGCCGATGTGGTGGAATTGGTAGACACGCTGTCTTGAGGGGGCAGTGGCTTCTAGCCGTGCCAGTTCGAGTCTGGCCATCGGCACCATTTTAATTAATTAAATCTTTCAAAAAAGGGTAGTCCCGAACAAAGTAGTGTTATATAAAAATATTAAGGAAAAAACAATTGATATTAAACCCAAAGGGTAAACTATTCAATGTGATGAGATATAGTCTTTCGTAATGAATTAAAGATACTAAACAATGGATTTAGCTTGCCATTGATGTTGAAACTGGAGAAATTGTTGGTTCTTATACAAGTAGTCGAGATACTCAAGTAGTAAAGGTTTATGAAATTTATTACCTCTAGTGTAACTTCTTATTATCTATAGGTAAATAGAGTTGACAGATATTCCAATACTTTTAACTAAAACAAATTCCATCTTTTAAATTTTAGTTTTACCTGCTATTAATGCAGCATACCATCCTTTGAATCTATAGTTCTTCCAGATGGTAGTGGCTCAATTAAGATTATTTAATATTGATAGTAATTATCAGGATTATACAAATGATATGCATCAAAAGGTTTAGGTTTGGGTAATGTAGAAAACTGTTTGTTAACATTATTGGATGCGAATGCAGTTTCCCCAGGATTTATTATTTCAATATCTGGTTCTTGTATAAAAGAAGTATCTCTAATGTCCTCGACAATATAGTCAACCCAATTGTATTGAATAGCATTATCAGCGAATTCCATCCAATCACCACTGGAACTGTTTTTGTACATATTATCAACTAGTTCAGTCAAAGTGATTCCCATCTTATCTGCAATAGGAGATAGGATTCTATTGGACCATTCTTCTAAAACCTTTAAATGTTCCACTTGCTCAGTTTTATTACCTACCGAATATCCCCACACTTGATGGTGTAAAATAATCGCATCTGGATAAGCATAAGAACGTTCTGCCAAAGTGGTAATGATTGCTGCCATACTAGCTGCAAAAGACTTTACCACTACATAAACTGGAGCTGAACTATTTTCCATAGCTTTCAATATTTTCGTTCCCTCCATCACGGAACCACCTCTACAATAACCAATCACCAAAAAAATTGGATAGTTTTTATTCTTATTATTAAAATAATGAATACGTTCCACAATGTAAGCTGCTGTTCCAAATACAATTGGACCATCTAAAGAAATTTTCCGATCACTAATGGTCAATTTACCATCTACAAATGGTTCTTGCAAATAAGTTTGCTGATGATTAACTTGACTATTCCATTCTTGTTGTTTTTGCCTCTCAACAATTTGTTTGTCCAACTTATTTTTTCTAAAATTTAGCTCACTCAGTTGACTTTCAAACTTCAATTGTCTTTGTTTATCTAATGCTTCAGCAATATCATTTCTAACTGCCAGACTATCTAATTCTTGTTCAAGAGCAATTTGTAGTTTTTCATGTTTTTTATTGCTAATTTCATTTTCCAAACTCAAACGTTTTTTTATCGCAATCTGTTCTGCTAATAGGTTACTTTCTTTGACAGAATACAGTTCATTCTCCAAAGACAAACGTTCTTTTTCCTGTTTAAGCTTTAACAACTTTTTTGCATGTTCCAATCTTAATTCTTCTTGTTGTAATTTCAGTACATTTACTTTTTTTGTAAGAATATCAATATCTTGATTATTATAATCCGATTGCTCTACTTGTTGTAATTCAAGAGTTCTCTCTACTTGTAACTCAAGAGATTCTTCAACTTGAGCATAAGCAAAATTAGCAAATATAAAAGAAACTAAATAAAATAAAATCTTGTTAGAATACATTAATATTTCTCCATAACATATTAATTAATTGATTAATTTCATATTAAGCAATGGTCATGCCAATATTTATTCTTTCAAGATTATTAAACTTTCCACCGACCTCGCTTTAAGCCATATTTATTTAGGATTACCAAAACATTAAAGTTATAAATATAGGGCTAAATCTTCTGGTGGTAAACATATTTTTTCATTACATGCCTGAAATTTTAATTTAAATAACAATATTTTATTGGAGTTATTAGTTTTTTTTGTAACCAAAGATTTGGGTTTTAATTTACTACGCAATTCTATCGTGCCTTCGTAAAGAGCTAATTTTTCTTGCTGCCATTGTAGACTCCGTTGTTCAGGTTTAGGATATTGCACTGCCCCCAGTTGCCAATTGTTCTCTTCAAGAGTTAAAATAGTGGCAATTAAATCAGTTTGTAACGGTTTATTGGAATTAATGTGCCAGCCTTTAGCGATAGAAATTGTTACGATAATCTCTCCATCGTTTAATTGCAATGATGCTTTGACCTTTCCATTTGCACCATACTGTTGTCTGTTTAGTTCTCCGTGTAACAATTCATCAGTTCCAATTAACATATACGCATAGTTCTCTGGATTTTTATTAATTACACTGGCGAAACTGTTAATTGTTTCCCGAGCTTTATTACGATATAACGCAATTCCAGTACGATTTGCCAACTTAGTTAAAACTCGAACTGCAACTGAATTTCCAGACGGAATAGCTCCATCATTAGGACTTTTAGGACGAGTTATTAATAACTTATCAGTAGAAACATTCATAAAAAAACCACCCTGAGTTTCATCCCAAAACAGCTTCAACATAATGTCAGTCATTTTTTGGGCTTGTTGCAACCATACTTCTTTGCCAGTGACGTCATACAAGGTTATCAATGCTTCAGCAAAATAGGCATAGTCTTCCTGAGTTGCAATAATAGAAACTTGACCGTCTAAATAGGAACGCCATAAATTATCTTTACTAAAAAGTTGAGAATTTATAAAATTAGCGGCTTTTACAGCAGCTTCCAAATAATGAGCTTGCTTTAAAACGTCAGCCGCTTCTGCCAAAGCAGTTATCATCATACCGTTCCAAGCGGTAATAATCTTGTTGTCTCGCAACGGTGTTTCACGTTTATCTCTAGCAATGCGTAATTTTTTGCGGATAGCATCAACTTCAGTAAATAATTGTTTTACTAAGATATTATTTTTATTGGCATATTCTGTCAATGAAACTGGTAAATTTAAAATATTTTTACCCTCAAAGTTACCAGTTTTAGTTATATCATAAAGTTCAATAGCTAATTTTGCTTGTTCTTTGTTTAAAACCTTATTTATTTGATCGTAAGTCCAAAGAAAAAATAATCCCTCTTGTTCCTCACTATCAGCATCGGTAGCTGAATAAAATCCTCCTTGAGTGGAAGTCATTTCTCGCAAAATATAATCTAAAGTTTGGGTGATAATATTTTTATATTCACCAGTAAATCTATAACCTTGCAGGTAAACCCTAGTCAAAAGAGCTTGATTATAAAGCATTTTTTCAAAATGGGGTATTTGCCATTGCTCATCCACTGCATAACGATGAAAACCACCTCCAATTTGATCGTAAATACCACCTTGTGCCATGATATCCAAAGTTTTTAAAATATCTGTCACCGGTTTATTATCACGCAAACTTGTTTCCAACAGCAATAGTAACCAACTTTCTTGTGGAAACTTGGGGGTAGCTCCAAAACCACCCATAAAATCATCATGTTGAGCTAAAATAGAAGTTGTTGCAGCTTGAATTGCTTCTTTACCTAGATGTTGAGCTTGTTCACCTGCATTAGTAACTTTTTGAACTACTTGAGATATATAATTGGCTTGGGCAATAAGTTTAGACTGTTCAGTTTGCCACATTTTGGTAATTTCTTGCAAAATTTTAACGAAATCGTTAGGTGTAAAATAAGTGCCAGCAAAAAAAGGTTTGCCTTCTGGAGTAAGAAAATTAGACATAGGCCAACCACCGTGACCAGCAATTAGAACTAAAGCTGTCATGTATACTTCATCAACTTCTGGTCTTCTTTCCCGATCAACTTTGATACAGATAAAATTTTCATTCATTATTTTAGCAATTTCAATATTATCAAAACTTTCTAGCTCCATCACATGACACCAATGACAGGTAGAATAACCAATGGATAAAAATATTGGTTTATTTTCTTGCCTAGCTTGTTCAAAAGCTTCTTCACTCCATGCAAACCAGTTAACTGGGTTATGAGCATGTTGCAGTAGATAAGGTGAACTTTCTAAAATAAGCCGGTTAGTAAATTGAGGTTTGCCATCTGCTAATAAGTATTTAGTTCTAGGCTTATAATCTAAACCTTTGGAAACTAATGCCGTTTGTAACGATTTTTGTAGTTCTGTTGAGTATGTATTTGATGAAGCATGAATAATATTGACAGACATAATTAAGCAAGTAGTTAATAAATATAAAAAATTAGTAGTGTTATACATGTAGTGTTGTAAATAAAATTTGGTTGTAATAGTATATATTTGATACAATTATGTGTAGCTTAACAATACCTTCGCCAATGTTAAAATTTGTTGTTTCGGGAATGAGATACGATTTCCTTACTTGAGTTTCAGGAAATCCGCTTCGCTCCATAAATCCATCCATGTAGTGCATGACACTATCCCTTATGCACCCTTGTATAATTAATACCTTCACCAAAAATACACATAAGTAATATGGTTATTAACCATTAAGTTTTTTTTGAAACATGTGGTAAGCAAAAATTTTTTGTATAAATTGACTAATCAAAAGGCTTTCGCAGTATGAAAACAAACCCAGGTGTTGCCCAAGTCAAAGCATGTAGAACATAATGAGGTAGATAGGACATAATCTTCCACCACCAAGCTGTTTTAGCATATTTATCAGGGTTTTTAATAATGTAAGGAATCACATTGTAGATTTCAAAACTAGAGAACCATTTTTTCAAAGTCCAATAATTTGCAGAATAGGCATCTAAAATACCTTTAGAACCACAAAAATGCATAAATTTAACAGCAAACTTGCGTGGTAACCAATGTACAAAAGGCCAAAATACATGTGGTTCTACTGGAAATAGTAAATTAGGCCCAGCAAAATAACAATATCCTCCCGGTTTTAAAATTCGATAAATTTCAGTAATTAAGTCTTGTGGATTTGGAACATGCTCATAAACTTGATTGCAAATAATCACATCTACACTGTTATCAGTACAAGATAGATTTTCTACTGATTCATTTAAAAAATGTAAATTAGTATGAGTTGCTTGAAATTCAGTCCAACGTGTCCAAGGTTCTGGATCAATGCCAATAATAGATTTAACTTTAGGTGCAATAGCATTCACAATACCACCGCTACCACATCCTATATCCAGCCATGTGGTTTGAGTTAGAGGAATTTCTAAAAAATGTGAGATTGTTTGCAAGATGGCTTGTGCTTTTACATCTCTATTTTTTGCTCCCCAACGTGGTTCATTTATTTGATTAGTAACAACCATTATTATTTTTCCAATACTAAACGTTAACTGTAGCATTATTTCACCCATCGGACTAATGACTAAGCAACCAACCGGATAGATTGATAGCCATATAGGATGGGTAAAATCTGTTGTCCACTATTCTTCGTAAAAGGGGATAATTTGTAATACCCTCCAACTTATTGCGAAATTAAGTCACTAAACCAAGTTTCCAAGATAATTTGAGCCGCAACAGCATCTAACGGTTCCGATCCAGATACCCGTTCAGCCGCAGCAAATGATGATAATCTTTCATCAATGGTATGTACTGGTAAGTGGTAGCGTCCATGTAATTGTCGGCAAAAACGTTGTACCGCAATAGTTATAATATTGTCTGAACCATCATCATGGCTAGGTAAACCGACTATCAATTCATTTGGCTGCCACTCCTGTACTAGAGAATTAATTTTAGCCCAATCTATTTGCTTGTTTTTAACTGCCACAATTGTCAAAGGACTGGCGGTTGCAGTAATAGTCTGTCCTATAGCTACCCCAATTCTTTTACTACCGTAGTCAAATCCCATTAAATACATTTTTATGATTATTTAAATTTATCGTATAATAAAATCTGGCAATTCTAAGAATTACACATTGACAAACATAACTTCTGGTTCTTCTTTTACCTATTATAAATCAATAACAGGCTAATACTAATTTTATTAAAAACTATCTGAACTACTGGATGAATTACCAGCTTATATTCTTAATAAGTTGTTGGATGGGTATGAAGCTGAATCACAGTTAAGTTTAGCACCTGTATATAATAATATAGGGGTAATAAACTTAAGGTCTTTAATCTAATCTTCTTCAACTGTAAAACGAATAGGCTCAACTCCATAAAATATTTCTTCACTATTATCCAAACTATATCCAACATAAATCTTCACTATCCCATCTATAAGATTAGTATTATGAACTGGAATATCTGTAGTTTTAGTCAAAACTTTCGAATAAAATGTTTGTAAACTATCAAATTCTCCATCCCATTGTCGCCAATAGTTTTCTTTATAAAAATATAGCTTATCTTGATAGTCAGCAACCATATAAATATCAGCCAATTTCCCAATATGACGTGAATCGACATCTATGTGAAATTTAATGTTTAAACTATCAGAAGTTTTAAATTTGAAGTTATTTTTCGTATTACCATTAATTGAATGGCTAAAAAAGCTAGTTATATTTGTATTATTTTTTTCGTTAGTTAAATTGTTGAATACTCTACTATTACCAAAAAACAAATGGATTGGATCATCGTCAATTATATTATTTTCTGAGAGGCCAAGATAAATTTTAAAGTCACCAAGATTATTGCCAACTTGATTTAACAGACGATTTGCATAGATTCGTAATTCTGTACCTTCTGTAGGTTGTAGTTCAATGATTTCGTTTGTCAAAATATTTTTAATACTCTGAAAATCATCTATTTTTCCTCTATCTTCCCAGTTATCTCCATTCTGTACATAAGCTGACTTATCATTATGAACAGCCATAACCAAAACTGGTTCATCAATAAATACAGACAAATCTAAATAATAAGTTTCTTGGTAAGGTAATCTAACACCGTTAGGATGTCTTGTATTAATTCTTTTACCAGAAGATTTATCCCCAGTTATAATGCTGCAAGAAAATTTTTGGTTTCCAATCTTGACTTTGCAAGGAGGTTCAGAACCTGCAAATTTTACATTAAAACTAAACTTTATATCTTTTTCAAATGTAACATGTTCACCAATAATTACATTTTCCAATTCAGTAC
>JAUCGN010000448.1 GCA_030378125.1 Thiotrichales bacterium HSG1
TGGGCTTCATTAAAACGTTATATTAAGAGGTTTCGTCATAAATTTGATTCGGTTATCGAAACTATAGAGTATATCTTTCTTAATATAGATTGTTTTTATGGTGTATAAACATAGGAATGTTACTATACCAAACATTGGTAGCTAAGATTTATTTGAACTGAGTTGAAAATAGTGTAAAATAACTCCGAACTAAAGTGAGTACTTTAAGAGGCAAAAAAACAATGGGTATGGAAGATCGTGATGGTGTTATTTGGTTGGATGGCAAACTGCTACCTTGGCGTGATGCTAAGATTCATGTATTAACTCATACTTTACACTATGGTATGGGAGTTTTTGAAGGGTTGCGTGCCTACCAAACTGAACAAGGCACAGCGATTTTTCGTTTACAAGAGCATACTCGACGTTTGTTTGATTCGGCTCATATTTTAGGTATGAAAATTCCTTATGATCAAGATGTTATTAACGATGCTTGTTGCACTTCTGTACGAGAAAATAATTTAGCCAACGCATATATTCGTCCCATGTGTTTTTATGGTTCAGAAGGAATGGGATTACGAGCAGATAACTTACAAGTCCATGCCACCATTGCTGCTTGGGATTGGGGAGCATATTTAGGTGCTGAAGGAATGGAAAAAGGAATAAGGATTCGTACTTCTTCTTATACCCGACATCATGTAAATATTACTATGTGTAAAGCCAAAGCTAACGGTAATTACATGAATTCTATGTTAGCTCTACAGGAAGCCCTAACTTGTGGTTATGATGAAGCATTATTGTTAGACAATGAGGGTTATGTTGCTGAAGGTAGTGGGGAAAATATTTTTATTATTCGAGACGGGATTATCTATACTCCAGACTTAACTTCGGCTCTTAACGGCATTACCCGTGCCACCATTTTCGTACTAGCTGCAGAAATGGGTTTAACTATTCGGGAAAAACGTATTACTAGAGATGAAGTTTACATTGCTGATGAAGCTTTTTTTACTGGCAGTGCAGCTGAAGTTACACCAATTCGTGAATTAGATAACCGAACTATCGGTACTGGAACTCGTGGCCCAATTACTGAACGTTTACAAAGCTGTTTTTTTGATGTGGTATATGGCCGCCATCCTGAACATA
>JAUCGN010000449.1 GCA_030378125.1 Thiotrichales bacterium HSG1
GATTTATGTGGTGGATTAAGTTACCGCATTCGGATTTTACCACATCATAAATTGTTGTCTCATTCTTATGGGATGGGAATGATGCGTTGGCTTTAATTTGTTAGATAGTTGATCAAGTGATAATCTTAAAAAATCTTCCAGGTTTCAAAAATTCTGGAAGGTTTGACTATACTTTGAAAATATTGTCATAAACCAGCTAACCACAACAATGATTGGTAGACTGAATTTACCATAGGTAGCATAACTTTTTCTAACACTCCACTAACCAACAAAAATACTAAGATAATTAATCCATAAGGTTCTAATTTTTCAAATGATAAGGCTAAATTATCTGGCAAAGAACTATGTAATACTCGTCCTCCATCTAATGGTAAAATCGGTAATAAATTCAATACCATCAATATAACATTGATTAAAATACCAGCACTACCCATAAAAGCCAAAAATAAAGCTGGTTCATAACCATAATTTAGAAGAAATATTCCAATTTTCCCAATAATAGCCCATAAAATTGCCATTACTAAATTGGCTCCTGGTCCAGCTAATGCTACCAATGCAGTATCACGTCTCAGTTTTCGCAGTCGATGAAATTGAACCGGGACTGGTTTTGCCCAACCAAATACAAAACCACTTATTGCCAACATGACCAAAGGTATAATTACTGTGCCAATCGGATCGATATGTTTGATTGGATTAAAAGTCACTCTTCCTAATCGTAAAGCAGTGTCATCACCTAGTTTAGCTGCGGCCCAAGCGTGGGCAGCTTCGTGAACAGTAATAGCAAACAAGATTGGCAAAGTCCATACTGCTATCTTTTGCAACAGAGTAAATCCTTCCATAATTTTATTCTATTTTAGTAGCTTCAACACTACCTTTTCCGTACCTAAGTACCTGTGGGGGTTCAGCCATTATATCAATTACTGTGGTTGGTTCCAATCCACAATGCCCACCATCTATAATAAGATCAACCTGTTTTTCCAACAATTTTTTTATTTCATCAGGTTCTGTTTCTGGCATATTTTTATTTGGCATGATCAGAGTAGAACTCATGATCGGCTCTCCTAATATATCCAGCAAAAGTTGAACAATAGCATTGTTTCGTACTCGTACCCC
>JAUCGN010000073.1 GCA_030378125.1 Thiotrichales bacterium HSG1
GTTAGGTGTTAAACCAGAAATATTGGTGGGAATTTTTATTGAGCGTTCTCTAGAAATGATAATTGGGTTGTTGGGTATTTTGAAAGCTGGTGGAGCATATTTACCACTTGATCCAGCCTATCCAACTGCTCGGATAGAATTCATGCTGGAAGATGCTCAAACTACAACATTATTAATTCAAGCTAAATTAATTGAACGGCTACCATTGTGTAAAGCCAGAGTTTTGCATTTAGATACTGATTGGCCAATTATCTCCCAATGTTCAAATGTTAATTTGCCCAATATTGCTCAACCTAACAATTTGGCTTATGTTATTTATACTTCTGGTTCTACTGGGAAGCCTAAGGGAGTAGAAATTATTCATCATGGATTGGCCAATTATCTATGTTGGGGAATTGAATATTATCAAGTTAAAACAGGTTTTGGAGCACCCGTTTACTCGCCTTTGGGGTTTGACGCAACTATTACAAGTTTATTTTTACCATTGTTAGGGGGGGGGCAGATATTATTGTTGGAATCAAAAAAAGAAGTAGAAGCTATTAAAACAGCTATATATTATTCGTCTGATTGGAGTTTTATAAAATTAACTCCTGCTAATTTAGATATGCTTAGTAAGTTGTTATTTGAAAAAAAGTTATTAAGAAAAGTAAATTTTGTTATTTTGGGAGGAGAGGCATTATTTAATTCAAATTTGCTGTCATGGTTAAGTAATGATACAAAAATTGTTAATGAATATGGTCCAACTGAAACAGTTGTTGGTTCTTGTGTTTACATATTAGAAACAAATACAAATAAACATACACCTATACCCATAGGTCGTCCCATAGCTAATACCCAAATTTACATTTTAGACAGACAACTACTGCCAGTTCCCATAGGAACTCCCGGTGAACTTCATATTGGAGGAGCTGGATTAGCTCGTGGTTATCTTAACCGTCCAGAATTAACTGCCGAAAAATTTATTCCTAATCCATTTAGTGAAGAACCTAATTCACGACTATATAAAACTGGTGATCTAGCTCGCTATTTACCAGATGGCAATATAGAATACTTGGGTCGCATAGATCACCAAGTTAAAATACGGGGATTCAGGATTGAGCTAGGTGAAATTGAAGCAGTTTTGATGCAATATCACAATGTAAAAGAAGCAGTTGTCATTGCCAAACAGGAAAAAAATGATAAACGTCTCGCAGCTTATATTGTGTCAGATTTAACCATTGACAGAACTCCCTATCAAACTGAATGTCTGATTAAAATTGAACAGAAACAATATATATTACAAACTAACGATTTATCTTGTAATGGTATTTCCATATCTGGAATTAGTTGTAGTGTGGGTAAAAAGCTACGAATTAATTTACCTGAACAAACAGATTGGTTAAATGGGGAAGTAGTTTGGTGTGAAGAGGAACAAATTGGAATTGAATTAAAACTCAATACATCAGAACGAGATGTAATGAAAAATATCTGTAATAGTGTAGCTAAGGAAACTGGCCTATTAGCTGTATTACAACGTTCTCTTGCAAGCAATTTGCGTAAACATGTAAAAGAAAAGCTACCCGACTATATGATGCCAGGAACTTTTATCTTATTGGATTCCATACCATTAACTCCCAATGGGAAAATAGATCGGCAAGCTCTAGCAAAACTATCGGTTGACGGAAAACAACTATTTACTAAAGAATTTGTTGCTCCAAGAACTCCTGAAGAAAAGTTACTAGCCAACATATGGAAAGATATATTAAATGCTAAACGAGTTGGGATAGAAGATAACTTCTTTGAATTAGGTGGCCACTCACTACTTGTTATGCAACTTATATCAAAAATTCGTGATACTTTTGGTGTTGATATTCCATTAAAACAAATATTTGATGCACCAACTGTTAACGGTATGATTGAAGTTATTAATGGAATTCGTACTTCTCAACCCGAAAAAAAGTTTGATCTTGATGCTGAGGCAGTTTTGGACCCAAGCATTCAACCAGCAACTTTACCAATAGCCAAATCAATAGATTCCATATTTCTGACAGGGGCTACTGGTTTTCTTGGTAGTTATTTACTGTATGAACTTTTAGTGCAAACGACAGCAGATATATATTGTCTAGTTCGTTCTAATGACAAAGACATACTGGTAAACAAACTAAAAACTAACATGTCATGGAATGAAACCTTTAAAACCAGAATAATTTTGGTTCATGGTGATTTATCCAAACCATCATTTGGTTTAAAGAAAGATAATTTTGAACAACTTGCTAATAAAATTGATATTATTTATCATAATGGAGCATGGGTGAATTTTGTTTATCCATATTCTGCATTAAAAACTATCAATGTACTTGGAACTCAGGAAATTATAAAACTTGCTACTACGATTCAAGCTAAACGAATTAATTTTATTTCCACAATCAATACTATAGATGGTTCCAATGGTGGTTATGCTCAAAGCAAAAAGGTAGCAGAAAACTTAATTAAACAAGTAAGGAAACGTGGTTTACCGGTAAAGATTTATCGTCCACCTATGATAACTCCACACAGTAAAACTGGAACATTTAATCATGGTGATGTATTTAGTTCAATTTTAAAAGGTTGTATTCAACTTGGTAAAATACCAATTTTGGAATCCGTAATATTAAATATGGTTCCAGTAAATTATGTGAGTGATACTATTGTTAAACTATCCTTGCAACAACATCAAAACAAGGATTTTAACTTAATAAATCATGCTAACTTAAATGATTTATTTACTAAAATGAGTTCATTAGGTTATGTACTTGAACGGATTCCATATGAACAATGGAGAAACGAGTTAAGTGATCAAACTGAAAATGTTTTATATCCAATGTTACCCGCATTACCCGAAGAAGAGAAACTCTCCACTATGCACTCTATACCGAACAAGTACAAACCTGAAGAATTTACTGGAACGGATTGGCCTATGATTGATGATAAAATGATGGACATTTATTTTACCCATTTTATAGAAAGTGGTTTTATAGATAAGCCAAAAAATGAGAAGCTATCACAAGATGACCATAGCTCTCAAAAAAGCTTTTCCAAGAACCTTAAATAAATTTAATATTTGGTATGTACAAACAATGTTAACACCACAATTTAAAGAACTTTTAGAATTGCGTTATCAAGCATATAGCATAGGTTTAGTCTCTTCACAACGAACTCAAACTCCATTGAGCGGTTTGTATGCTTCCGTATTTCGAGGTCAAGGTATGGACTTTGAAGAAGTACGGGAGTATCAACATGGTGATGAAGTTCGTAATATTGATTGGCGAGTCACGGCTCGTATGAATCGTCCCTACTTAAAAATTTACCGAGAAGAGCGAGAACGCAGTGTAATATTGTGCGTTGACATTGGAATACAAATGCAATTTGGTACTTGCAAAACTTTTAAATCTGTCCAAGCTGCCAAAGTTGCCGCCCTATTGGGTTGGAGTGCTTATGGACACGGCGATAGAGTTGGTGGATTGCTATTTGGACAACAAACTCCCAAATTTTTTCGTCCTAACCGTTCACAACGATCTTTAGGGCAGATTTTACGAAATTTAACTATTCCACCCAACGATAAAAAAACTGCAACCACACTAGAAAAAACTTTACAAATATTGAATCGTAGTAGTGGTACCGGGTCTTTGTTATTTGTGATTACTGATTTTAATCAAACTGATATTTTGGCTTTACAACGTATTTTGAGTCAAATACGTCAACACCATGAAATTGTGTTAATTAACATTGATGATCCGGCAGATTATAATTTACCAAAAGTGGGACAAGTAGGATTTGTTGCTTCAGATGGAACTGAAGTTTATATAGACACAGATAACAAAGCTGGGCAAATAGCTTATCGCAAAAAATGGGAAGATAAACAGCAGGTTTTAAAACAAATGACCCAAGGATTATTTATTGACTTGTTTAGTATATCTACTCAAGATAATGTTTATAATGGCTTATTAAAAGGGTTGCAACAACGAGTTCAAAAACGTAGAACTCATAGGTAATTGCTATTTCATCGCAAGTTAATAAAAACGGTAGTGGGTTTGGAATATTTTGAAATTTATAAATATGCTTAAATATCAGTATATTATACAATATATAGGGTTGTAATTAATTGATATTTAACAAGTTTTAATTTTTCTTAATAGTCGACACCCAATACCCATTTATTATGATTTAACCCTTAATCCGCATTACTTTATTCAGGAGTACCAGTTCTTGATATTTTTTATGTTTTGCGTAACTTCAGTAATAATTTTTCACATCACCTTTTTCAACTTATAAACATAATTATCAATATCCGACTGAGTTCGCATTTCCGTAGCACAAACTAATAGGCAATTACCAAGTTCAGGATAAAACTTAGTCAAGTTATAACCACCCAAAATATTATGGTTCATTAAATCATGTAATACCTTATCAACTGGTTGTTCTAGTTGTAAAACTACTTCATGAAAATAGTTCCCATTAAATATTTTTTTGACTCCAGTGATAGCAGCTAATTTTTCAACTAGCATAGTAGTATTAGCATTACAAGCCAACGCAGTATGTTCCAAACCTTTAGCACCCAATAAAGCTAAATAAATCGTGGCTGCTGTCACCATCAAACCTTGATTAGTACAAATATTAGAAGTAGCTCTAGAACGACGAATATGTTGCTCACGAGCTTGTAAAGTTAACGTGTAACAAGGTTTATTGTCTAAGTCTACCGTTCTACCCACAATTCGTCCCGGCATTTGTCTAACTAATTTCTTTTTACAAGCCATAAACCCAAAATAAGGACCACCAGAAGATAATGGAATACCCAATGATTGCCCTTCTCCGCAAACGATATCAACTCCGTTATTTCCCCATTCACCGGGTGGTGACAAAATTGCCAGAGCTAATGGGTTGACCAATCCGATAGTAAACATTTGTTTGGAATAAGCCCAATTAGTTAACTCATCAACTGGTTCTAAATTACCAAAAAAATTAGGTTGGGGGATTACCAAAGCAGCAGCTTTAGGTAAACTTTCTAAATTATCTATAGCTATCGTACCAGTTTCTGTATCAAAAGGTATCTCAATCAAGCTAATTCCTTGATTTTTAACAATGGTATTAACTACTTGTCTATAAATTGGATGTACTGTGGTCGGCATCAAAATCTGGTTAGATTTTTTATTCAAGCGTATAGCCATCAAAACAGCTTCAGCTAATGCCGAAGCACCGTCATACAAAGAAGCATTGGCAGCTTCCATCGCGGTCAAATTAGCTATCATGGTTTGAAATTCATACAGTAATTGCAGAGTACCTTGACTAGCTTCAGCTTGGTATGGAGTATAAGCAGAATAAAATTCGCCTCTAGTAGCTATTTCCCATACTGCAGCTGGAATGTGATGCTCATAAGCTCCGGCTCCAACAAAACAAGTAGGAGTACTATTTTGTTTAGCCGTGTGTTGCATGAGTTTTCCAACTTCCATTTCGGTCAAAGCAGATGGAACTTTTGCTAAATCACCACAACGCAAATTAGCTGGAATTTCATCAAATAAGTTTTCAATTTTCTCCACGCCAATAGAGGCGAGCATATTGGTAATATCATCTTGAGTATGAGGGATATAGGGCATAGTTTTTAATGCTTAATAGATATATGGTTTAATATGGTGATTAGTTATCTACCAATTTGAGGGGTAATTCCATTTAATAAAGATATGTTTATCCTCTTAAATGTTCAGTTTTTTCAATCACTATAGCTTCCAAATCAGCTTTATATTTTCTAATTTTCTTTTGTGTAACTATCTGTTCAATATAATCTATTCATTAAATAAGTTTTTTAATTTTTGTTTTAGTAAGTCAAAATTTTCGTGGGAAAAATCATATGGTTTTTGGGGATATGCTATATTATAAATATGATATAAAATACTTTTATGATTATCTTTTGATTTGAATTCTGAACATTCTAAGAAATCTTCAATACAATTTTTATGTTCTTCAGGAATAGTTGAAAGTATTAATGATTCTAAATAACCATCTTTAGTTTTTGGATCACAGGTAATATAGACATCGGAATAATCCGTAAATTTTAATTTATCAATAATATTTTTTAATCCATTTTCTGTATTTTCATAACCACCATATATTCTATCATTTTTTTCGTAGTCAGCATCTATGACAAACAAAATTTTACTAATTATTTCATCATTAATACCCATTTTTATTGAATTATAAGTATCATTTTCCAACTTAAAAAAATTACTTTTGCTGCCCATACCAAAAAATTCCACTCTATTAACATCTAACTTTAAATTTTCTATCAAAAGTTTTAACAGTAGGTTATCATTAGTTTTTTTAGCATTTCCCTCATGCAATATAGTAACCTTTACCATCCCCTTACCTCATGATCTTGTTCTAGGCTGTTTTCTATTAATCCATAGTTGTGAACACTGGCATTTATTTTGTTACTTTTCAATCTCGTCATTCTCACATAAGTTATATCCTCATCCTCAAGTTTTTTCGCAACCCGATAATAAGATTCAATACATTCTTTGGAATGAGTTGTGGCAAAGATTTGACAATTCAGTTCTTTGGAAACAGTTAAGATTATCTTCCATAAATTATCTAATTGGATGTAGTGAATTCCGTTGTCGATTTCATCTATAAATAAATAGCCATTTTCTGTTCTAAAAAGAGATACAACAATAGATACTAAATGTCTTACTCCATCACCAAATTCAGTAATTTCTATATAATCATCTTTTACTTTACATTGAGGTTTATCATCTATAATTTTAAAGCTTTCTATTTGTGGATCAAATTCTTTTAAAATATCATTAAGAAATTGTTCTTTGTCTTTTTTTTGTATAGAAGAATAAAGTTCTTTAATATTAGAATTTGATAGACCAAAATTATCAATAAACCTTACATTTAATAACATATATGTTTCAAGTGAAAATTCATTTACATTTATTTCTATATGATTATCTTTAAATTCAAAAATATATTTTTTTATACCATCATTTTCTTTTATTTTATAAGATGAATTATTTATATTTGATTTTATAAAAATATTATTATTTAGTTCAAGAAACTTTTTTCTATCAATATCTTTATTATTTATAAGTTTATTGGCGAGTATATTTAATGCTTCTCGTGTAAACTTAATATCTACTAGAGAATAAACAAAACTGTAAATATCCTGAGCATGAACATTCACATAACAAGCCTCCATAAAAGCAGTCTTGCCAACATTATTTTTGCCACCAATAAGATTGACTCTTTTAAAACCATCGGCTTTAAAATCATCAAAACACTTAAAATCACTAATTTGAATTTCTGTTAAAAAATTTTTATCCATAAAAGCACTCAGATAATATCCATAAAAAATGAAAAGTAGTCAAACCTTGAAATAACTGTTGTTTATCCTATCGGTAAAATCTATAAATTCTCAGCTTTTTCAATCACCATAGCTTCCAAATCAGCTTTATACTTCCTAACGTTATCTCTAATTTTGGAATTTTTTATCCCAATGATTTGGGCAGCTAAAATACCGGCATTTTTAGAATTATTAATTGCAACAGTAGCAACTGGCACTCCCCCCGGCATTTGAACAATTGACAATAAAGAATCAAGTCCTTGTAAAGTAGAAGTTTTTACTGGCACACCTATCACTGGCAAAACTGTTATAGCAGCCACCATACCCGGTAAATGAGCCGCTCCACCAGCCCCAGCAATTATCACTTCCAAACCCCTAGTTTCTGCTTCCTTAGCATAGTTAAACAGTCGTGTTGGGGTACGGTGGGCTGAAACAATGGTTAATTCGTAGCCTACCTCTAACTCGGTTAATATTTCACCTGCTGCTGTCATTACCGGCAAATCAGAATCACTTCCCATTATAATTCCAACTTTCATATAGTATCTTTTCCTTTGATTGTTAATATATTTTTCACTAATTCAACTTTATTAATTGCAACATCCAAATCATCATCCAATACAGTAATATGTCCCATTTTTCTTGATGGTCTAGTGGTGTCTTTATCATACCAATGCAAAGTTAAACCAGATATCGCCAATATTTCAGATAAACCAGTAACAATTGGAGCTCCACTATGACCTATTTCTCCCAGTAAATTTAACATAACAGCCGGCTTCAATAAATCAGTATTACCAAGTGGCAAATCACTAATAATTCTTATTAATTG
>JAUCGN010000450.1 GCA_030378125.1 Thiotrichales bacterium HSG1
TGCTGTCATAAATCTGTCCAGCAGCAAGCATTTCACCAGCGGCTCGTAACTCATCACCAGTAGAAAAAAATGCTACTCGTAAACGGCGTTTTACTTTTACTTCTGGAATTCCCAAAGAAGCTAATAAACCAATGTCTGCCGGGTGTAAAAATTTACCAGTTGTTAATATCGTTTGTCCTATGGCGATGTCTTCTCCAATCGGTCGTACATGCTGACCAACTTGGTTACCATCACCAATAGTTATAGTATCTCCCTGTTTTTCAATATGTTCCTGCATAATTACAGTGTCAGTACCATCGGGTATAACTGCACCAGTAAATATTCGAGTACATTGACCAGCTTGTACAGTTCCAGAATAAGGTTGACCGGCAAATGAAGTTCCCACCATAGTCAGTTGAGTTTGACCTTTTGTTGGTAAGTCATTTCCTTGTACTGCATAACCATCCATTGCTGAGTTGGCATGAGGAGGTACATTTAATTTAGATAATATGTCTTCGGCTAAAACTCTACCCAAAGCATCCCTAATTGCTAATTGTTCATTGCTATTTATGGGTTTTAAGTCAGCATAGATTTTATTTAAGGCTGCTTCGACACTGATAGCTTGAGAATCATTACTACAACATGATGTTTGCATAATCTTTGTAAAATTAGTTGGTTTAAAAGGCAATCGTTAATTACGACATGTACATCCCACCATTGACATGTATAGTTTCCCCAGTAATATAACTTGCTTCTTTTGAAGCTAAAAATGTTACCGCATTAGCAACATCTTCTGGTAATCCAACTTTGTTTAGTGGAATCTGTTGCAATAAAGCTTCTCTATGTTGATCTGAAAAATCACGAGTCATGTCAGTGGCTATAAATCCTGGAGCAATTGTATTAACCGTGATTCCACGACTGCCAACTTCCCTAGCCAAAGATTTACTAAAAGCAATCACCCCGGCCTTAGTTGCTGAGTAATTTGCTTGTCCGGCGTTACCAGTTATACCAACCACACTGGTGGCAGTTATGATCCGTCCATATTTGGCTTTCATCATGGCTCGTAAACAGGCTTTGGATAAACGATAAACTCCAGTTAGGTTGGCGTTGATC
>JAUCGN010000451.1 GCA_030378125.1 Thiotrichales bacterium HSG1
GCACGTTGTCCCCCGGCTGTGGAAGTTCACAACTATCTATTGTAGCAAGATATAACTTAGATTTTGGTTTGCCCAAATAATGTACTCTTGCAATTACTTCTTGTCCCGAATAACAACCTTTATTTAAACTTATGCCATTTATCTGCTGGTAATTAACTGTCTGAGGTATAAATTTTTCTGTAGTCGCTAAACCAATCATTGGCAAACCGGCAAGAATATCTAATAACTGCCAAGTTTGAGTATTTACTGAGACAGTCGGAAAGCTATCAGGCATAGTTTTGCTGATAACTATGTACCTAGGCATAATCCCAGCAATTTGTAACACTGTAGTCGAGCCATCAGTTAAGCTAGTATCAACTTCAGTTGGAGGTTCAAACCAATAATCTTTCACAGTTTTTTGGCTATTAACACCACTGATACCGATACGAACTAAGTCATTGCTTGCATCTTTGAGTTTCACCGCAGAACGTAACATATACATTTGTAAACGTTTAAGAGTAGAAGCAAGGCTTTCTTGGGGTAATAAAAGGTAAAAAGCTCCGGCATGTTGAAAAATGTGAAAACTAACAATTATTCTACCTTTGTGATTACACCAAGCACTTAACTGGTGGTGTTGTGCATCAACTTTAGTTACATCATTAGTAAATTGACCCTGTAAAAATTGTTGAGCATCGGCACCAGTAACCTCAATCAGTCCAAGATAAGATAAATTAGTAATCTCATCTACTTCTAACTTTTTGAAATTATTGTTTTGTATCTTTGGTAACATCTGCTTGTAAACCTTTCTGTTCTAAACTATCCATGACTCCAATTGTAGCAAAGCTCGATAATACATCCAAATTGGTTTGTAAATTATTACCACCAGTTCCATCCAAACTAACGATATTATGTGGCATAGTGACATTAACTCCTTTCAGATTAGGATAAATAATTGCGGCAATTTCCTTTTGCATTTCAGCTAGATAAATCTCTGGAATCAAAGCTTTGTATTTAGCCTGCAATACATCGGCTTTCGCAATACCCTTTTCTCGAATAGCTTTAGCTTCAAACTGAGCTGCTTCAAAATTAGCTTTTTGAATGTTTCTACCAGC
>JAUCGN010000074.1 GCA_030378125.1 Thiotrichales bacterium HSG1
AACCAAATATTTTTGTTAATTTGACAACATTGATTTTTTCCATAAGATGCTTAGAAAATTGTCTTTCTAAAGTGTAAAATTCCCCATGCAAGATAACCTTTATTACCACTTTCAATCCAATGGTTAAGACCGATTTTCATCCGTTCTAAGTAATCTTGCTCACATATTTTTAACATCTCAGCATGATTATTTTCTAACTCTTTTAATACATGGGTGTAATGGTTAATTAATTGATTAGTCATTTCAATAATTTGGATTTTTTCAAAACCAAGTTCAGCCGCAATCTTACTATAAAAACCAATTGAACCCATTGAACTTAGATGAATTCGATCTAAAACGGGTTGCAGCACTCCGGTTGGACAATCATCGCTTTGCATTGGATCGGTAAAAACAAAATTACCATCTGGTTTTAACACTCGAAAGACTTCCACAAAAACTTGTTTTCGATTGCCACTATGTAAAATGGCATCCTGTGATAAAACTAAATCATATTGTTCATTTTCAGTTGGAATCAATTCAAAACTACCGTCTATAACGGTAATTCTATCTGCAATATTTTGTTCTTGGTTTAATTGTCGATTTCGCTGATTTTGGGTTTCACTTAAATTTAAACAATCCACTTTACAGCCAGTAGTTTTAGCTAAATACCTAGCAGTGCCACCATAACCAGAACCAATGTCTAAAACTTTGCTTTCATTGTTCAATGATACTAAATTTGCCAAACGGTGTACAGTTTTGCGACTAGCGTCAAAAATAGAATCCTGTTCTGATTCGTACAGACCTATGTGAATATCCTCTCCACCCCAAATAGTTGCATAAAAATTATCTGCATCATCACTGTTGTAATAACTGCGAGCTGTTTCTACAGCTACTGAATATTTCATTCATTTTCCTCTAGTTCATATTTTTTATCGGCAACATGAACAAAAAAATCTGGTTCTTCGCTGTGATAGGTTTCTTGAAAATCACCATAGGTAGTTATGGTTTGAAAACCAACTTCTCGCATTAAATTACGAACATAATTTTTACGTAAAGGGTACATGTTGAGGTGAAAAACAGATTGATCTGGAAATTCATAACGAAATCTAGCCAAGCCTTCATCTACATATTCTGGTTCAGCTTTTATGTTATCTCCACAATAATAATAAACATGTTTAGAAGAAAAACCACGATCTAAAATATTATCATAATTACGTTGATCTAAAATAAGGATACCATCGTGACGCAATGCTGCATAAAATTCTGCTAAAGATTTACGGCGGTCTTGCTCAGAAAATAAATGGGTAAAAGAATTACCCAAACAAATAATCGCATCAAATTTTTCATGTATATCTTGATTTAGCCATCGCCAATCAGCATGTACAGTATGTAAAATTTTATTTCTTTTTCTAGCGTTTTCAAATGCTTTAGCCAACATGACTGGACTGCCATCTGCACTTACAACATCAAAACCATTTTCCAATAATTTTAATGAGTGAAAACCAGTGCCAGTTGCTACATCAAGAATTCGTTTTGCTCCTCTTTCTCTTAGGATATCAATAAAAAAATGACCTTCACTTTCGGCCCTTGCATCCCAATCTATTAATTGGTCCCAACGTTCTACGAGACTTTCAATATATTCAGCTTTGTATTGGTCTGTTTCACGAATCTTAACTGGATCAGAACCGTAATTTTGTTTTTGAGTCATAAAAGTCCCCTGTTGGTAGAAACGATAGTAAATCCTCCTTCATTTGCGTGAATTTTATCTCAATGAATTTATGATAAATATAAATACAGTTTATATAGATTACACGTTGACAAGGGTATTATAATATGAATCGTCTAAAAAAACCATAGAAAAGAGTAAAATGAGAGAAATAAATCATCTATCATTAGAAAATTGGGTAGTGCTGCGTAGAGTAGTGTTGTATCTAAAAATTTTATTAATTATCAAGTAATTAATAGGTTTATCACTATGTATTACAGGACTATCAACTTTTTATACAACAATACTTTGTTCAGGATTACCCAATAAACTTATATAGTTATGAAATATATTTGATTTTTCATAATTTCTGTAAAAATTAAAGTATAAAATTACAATGCTAAGTTGCATAAAGGAATTATGTAATTTCAAAATATAAATTATATGTATATTAAACTTAACTATTTTTATAGTAACTTATTGTATTTAAATAGTTTCATAATATGATTATCTTGTCAATGCGTAAGTCCTAATTTATCAAAAATTGTCTGGCATCTTTTACACGATATAGTAACATTCCTATATTTATGTACCATAAAAACAATGCCTCTAATTCTGTATTATACATATTCGGGAAGTGCTATATATTACAAAAGACGACATCTCATCTATATTACATCTAAAGAAAGTTTCTGAATACCTTCTAAATTACTGAATAATAAATTAATTATAAATATTAGAAAGAAATATATACGACTATCTGTATTTGGGATAATTTTACCAAAACATTGTTTAAGTTTCTATATTGTGTTAATCTTACCCTTATGGTGGTTTTCTGATATGTTTAATTTTGTTGTCGACTATTTTACCAGAAAAATTCCTTTTTTTTCAATTTTTTATAAATTATCCTAAATACCTATGAGTTCATGTTATAATTCTCTTTTAGTGAACATTATTTGGTTTAATATTCATATATTTTCCATAGGAATAAATTAATGGATACACCAAACGAGACCACAGCAGAATCACCTCAAGTTGATAAAGAGCAATTTAAAAGTGAGTGGATCGAAATTGAGTTAGAATCAGTTATAACTATTCAACAAGTAGATGATTTAAAAACTAAACTTGAGCAATATAAAAATTGCAGAGTACAGTTATTAGGAAAAAAAATTAAACGAATAGATACTGCTGCTTTTCAGTTGTTGTTAGCTTTCACCAACAGTAAAAATTTTACCGTTGTATGGGTTGAACCATCCCCTGAATTGTGTGATGTAGCTGAGCTATTGGGTTTGTCAACGGCAGCTGGTTTGTCAATTCAAAAAAATTAACAATTTATGTGAGTTTTAATGGGTGAACGAGAATTTAATTTTACTAAACATGACTTTGAAAAACTACGTACATTAGTAAATGAACACACTGGTATTAAGCTATCCGATCATAAGCAAGAAATGCTATACAGTCGTTTGTCCAGACGTTTACGTTCCTTAGAGTTAAACAGTTTTGCCGATTATTACGATATACTTAAACTGGATGATAAAGAAATAGCTAATTTTATCAATGCTATTACTACTAATCTAACTGCTTTTTTTCGTGAATCACATCATTTTACCTTGTTGAAACAAGTGTTATTACCACGTTTATTGGTTAAAAACTCTGATACTCGGAGAATCCGTATCTGGTCAGCCGGTTGTGCTAGTGGAGAAGAAGCATATTCAATTGCGATGATTATTAAGGAAGTAATACCAAGTGGTTGGGACGTTAAAATTCTTGCTACTGACTTGGATTCATCGGTGATTGCAGCAGGTAAGCAGGGAATTTATACTTCAGAACAAGCCGGGAAAATTTCCCCGATTCGTTTAAAAAATTGGTTTAAAGTAGTTCCTGCAACTAAGAAATTACAAATTATTCCAGAATTACGTACATTAATTACTTTTAAGCATCTTAATTTAATGCACAAATGGCCAATGCGAGGTCCATTTGACATTATTTTTTGCCGCAATGTGGTAATTTACTTTGATAAACCTACCCAAAAGGTACTATTTGAACGTTTTGCCAATATCCTTGATAACAATGGTTATTTGTTGATTGGGCATTCTGAAAATTTATTCCAATTGACTACCCGTTTTCGCTTGTTAAAACAAACGGTATATGAAAAATGTCAATAAATTTACCAAATGCATTGCCAGGGTACAAACATATTAAACGTTATTGGGATCATCGTAGTAGCGGTTACGTTGCCAAGATTTTGCCGGGTGAATATTATGTAACTTACCACAATGAAATTTTAATGACTGTGGTTGGTTCTTGTGTATCTGCTTGTATATGTGATAAAAATATTGGAATCGGTGGTATGAATCATTTTATGTTACCACATGGCGTTACCGATAAATGGGCACATACTAGTGCTAGTGCAGCTAGTCGCTATGGAAGTGTTGCTATGGAATATTTGATTAATGAAATTTTAAAACATGGTGGTAGAAAGGAAAATCTTGAAATAAAGTTGTTTGGTGGTGGACGTATTATGCAAAATATAGGCAATATAGGTCAGCAAAATATTGATTTTGTTAGAAATTATATAGAAATGGAAGGCTTGAATTTATCAGCTGAAGACCTTGGTGATATTTATCCGCGCAAAATTTTATTTTTTCCCAATACTGGTTTGGCAAGAGTTAAAAAATTACGTGCTACTCAACAAATAGTGCTTGAACGTGAAACAGAATATAGACATAATTTAGAAAGTCAGTCTACTGCTGGCGATGTTGACTTATTTTAGGAGATTGACATTTGTCAAAAATAAAAGTATTAATCATTGATGATTCCGCCTTAATTCGGCAAATGTTGACCAAAATAATTAGTTCGGCTTCTGACATGGAAGTTGTTGGTACTGCTGGTGATCCATATATTGCTAGAAGAAAAATTAAGAAATTTAATCCGGATGTTTTGACTTTAGATGTAGAAATGCCACGCATGGATGGCTTGGATTTTCTCAGTAATTTAATGCGCTTACACCCGATGCCGGTTATAATGATATCTGCCTTAACCGAAAAGGGAGCTGATATCACCTTACGAGCTTTGGAATATGGAGCAGTTGATTTTGTTACTAAACCACAGCTTGATATTTCTAATACATTTGGGGAATATGCAGAAGAAATTATAGCTAAGCTCAGAGTAGCGGCAAAAGTAAAAGTTCAATCTAGTTCGATTAAAACTAAACTTACCATTCCTCCCAAATATTCTGCTGATGTTATTATTAAACATACTTTAGCACATAAACATTTTGAAACTACGGATAAAATTATTGCAATTGGGGCTTCCACTGGTGGCACAGAAGCGATAAGAGCTTTATTAACCCAAATGCCGCCTGATACCGCCGGCATTGTGATTAGTCAACATATACCATTAAATTTCAGTCAGTCATTTGCAACCCGCATGAATCAATTATCTGCCATGACAGTATGTGAAACTAAGGATGAACAAACTATTTTACCGGGTCATGTTTACATTGCTCCGGGTGATTCTCATTTATTAGTAAAACACTATGGAACCCGTTATCTTTGTTCGTTAAATCAAGGGGAGGCAGTGAATCGGCATCGGCCTTCAGTTGATGTATTATTCCGTTCTGTAGCTCAAAATGTTGGGCCAAATGCGATTGGAGTAATTTTAACTGGTATGGGTGATGATGGAGCTAGAGGAATTAAGGAAATGCACGATGCTGGTGCGGTGACAATAGCTCAAGATGAAAAGACTAGTGTGGTGTGGGGAATGCCGGGTGAAGCTGTCAAACATGGTGGAATAGACCATGTGCTTCCATTACAGTATATTGCAAATAAGTTGCTTAGTCTTTTACAGCGTAAAAAGTAAAAACCACATAATTTATTTAATAAATGGATGAACATCAGTTATTTAAGCATAAAATTATCAATACTATCCAATCTTGGTTATTATTAATTGCGATGATGATAACCCTTGGTTTATTAGGTTGGTTGTTAGGAGGGTTTGAATTTGCACTGTATGCAGTTTTGTTGGTGATCATCATATATTTGTTTAATTATAAGGTTTCTCCACGCCTCATTTTAAAGATGTATCACACTAAAAAAATTACCCGTAATCAAGCTCCTAATCTATATAAAATATTGACAATACTGACTAAACGAGCTAGTTTGTCAAATGTTCCTGATCTTTATTATTTACCAAGTAACGTAATGAATGCATTTACAGTTGGAACTGAAGAAGATACTGTAATAGCCTTGTCTGATGGTATATTACAACGCTTATCTCAAAAGGAACTTACTGCAATATTAGCTCATGAAATCAGTCATATTATGAATGGTGACATAAAAATTATGAGATTTGCTGATTTTACCAATCATTTGACTAATATTTTATCCATTATAGGCCAAGTTTTATTACTTTTAAACCTGCCACTATATTTTTTAGAAATGAAAACAATTAGTTGGTTATTAATTCTCATATTAATACTGGCTCCCATCATAACTAATTTATTACAATTAGCACTGTCGCGTACTCGTGAATATGATGCCGATTTAGAAGCAGCACAGCTATTAGGTGATCCCACTATGTTGGCTACGGCATTAGCTAAGATGGGCAATTTTCAAAGTAAAATTTTAAACCAAGTCACTTTACCCGGCCATTATTTACCAGAACCATCTTTGTTACGCACTCATCCGTCAATCAAAAATAGAGTGGAAAGATTACTTGCATTGAGAAAATATTACCATCCTGAAGATTCTATTTGGCTAGAATTAGCACCAGATAAACCATCACTTACATCACTTGTGTTAATTAAACCACGTTGGTATATTAGTGGAATGCGGTTTTAAAATTACTAGGACTTACGCATTGACAAGAATATTATAATATGGATCATCCAAAAAAACTATAGAAAAGAATCCAATGAGAGAAATAAGTCGTCCATCAACAGCGAAATGTACCTTATCCATGTATATATCCTATATATTAAGTGAACCAAAATATATAAATTGCAGTAGGTTAGGAGAATTGATGAACATATCACATGACAGTGTGAACCGTTTTTTAAATAGAGAAAACTTAACATCAGAAGACCTATTTTTGGAAGCAAAATCTCAATTAAATTTGGAAGGTGGTATGTTGAGTGTGGACGACACAGTAATCTAGGCTAACAGTTTTTGGAAAAAACTTTAACCTAGATTGGATAAACCTTATAGTTATCATATGGATTTAGTTGAGCATTTTTGGTCAGGAAAGCATCACTGTAGTGTTAAAGGTAATCACCTACCAATTAACTATAGAATCTATGATAAATCAGAAGGTAAGACATGATTACTTTCAAGATATGTTGATTGAAGTATTAAACTGGGGTGTTAAACCAAATTTTGTAAGTGGAGACAGTTGGTATAGTTGCGTTTCCAACCTTAAACTGATAAAAAACTATCAATTAGGTTTTCTATTTGCACTTAAAAGTAACCGTTCTGTTTCAATTGAAAAAATAAGTATTTACAGATTCAAGGATTGGATATTCCAGAAGATGGTTTGGAAGTTTGGTTACGTGATTTTGGGTATGTCAAAGTATTTGGTAGTGGGCTTGGACTATTTTGAAATTTATAAATATGCTTAAACATCAGTATGTTATACAAAACAGATGAAGCTTGTAATTAATTGATATTTAACAAGTTTTAATTTTTTCTTAATATTCGACACCCAGTACCAAATTTCTCATAACCAAACTATTCCTATTCCCATCCTTCAAAATAATTATATCTCTTCAAATAGGTTTCTTTATCAACTGTAATTATTTTATGGTAAAAGTTATGATATCTTTCTAGCCCAAAATGGATATTAGCTCTTCTTTCAAGATGTTCATGAATTTTTCCGGTACTATTTTCTGGGATTTTATAAATGACAATCAAAATGATTTGATATTTTTGAAAAAATTCATCTAATGAAACATTATAATCAAGCAATAATTTTAAAATAATCATCCAACTTTCTGATGCTTTTTGTTTTAATTCTGTTTTTTTAGTTTTATTGAGCTGCCGTTTTGTGCTATTTTTAAATTCTACCAAATAAATTATATTATTTTTGCAAGCTTAACAAATCACAACCTCTTAGTTGTTTGTTTTTAAATATATTTTTAATAACTCCTCCATCAAAATCAACATATTTTTTATTACTTTGGAAAAAACTTATACTTTGAACTGCAATAAATTGAGCTTTTATAAAAAATAAAAAAAAGATAAAAAATTTCAAATATTAACTCAAGTAAAAAAATCATGATTAAAATAAATTTTACAGAAAGCGAGATAGAACAATTAAAATATGAACGCTA
>JAUCGN010000075.1 GCA_030378125.1 Thiotrichales bacterium HSG1
CAGACAGATGGCTACTATGATGACTTCTGGTGTAGCCTTACTACAATCCTTTGATTTAGTCGCTGGTGGTCATGAAAACCCTAATTTTGTCAAGTTAGTTAAATCCATTAAAGCCTACGTTGAAGCTGGTGGTACAATGGCTGATGGATTAAGGGAACATCCAGAACATTTTGATGATTTGTTTTGTAATTTAGTTGAAGCTGGAGAACAAGCTGGTATTTTAGAATCTTTGCTCACTAAGTTGGCTGATTATAAAGAAAAAAGCGAGAGCATGAAGAAAAAGATTAAAGGTGCTTTGAGTTATCCTATATCTATCATGGTGATCGCTGGTATTGTTAGTGCTATCTTGTTAATTTATGTGGTTCCAGTATTTGCCGAAATGTTTGAAAGTTTTGGGGGAGAACTACCCGGTTTGACCCAGATGGTAATGCATATGTCTGATTATATGGTTGCTAACTGGATGCCAATTTTGGGTATTATTGTTGGTTTTAAAGTTATTTTTAAACAAGCTAAGTTACGTTCTAAAAAGTTTAGAGATTTTTTGCAAAGGTTATCACTAAAATTACCATTGTTTGGAGAATTACTAACTAAATCGGCTATTGCTAGATGGACTCGTACTTTGGCTACAATGTTTGCAGCTGGAACCCCTTTGGTAGAAGCAATGAATTCCGTAGCTGGAGCTAGTGGTAATATAATTTATTATGAAGCTACCATGCAAATTAAAGCTGATGTTTCGACAGGGATTACGTTAGCAGAAAGTATGCGTGATACTGGAGTTTTTCCCAATATGTGTGTGCAGATGACTCAGATCGGAGAGGAATCTGGTGATATCGACAAAATGTTGAATAAAGTTGCTGATTATTATGAAGAAGAAGTAGACAATCTAGTTGATTCACTAGCCTCCATGATGGAACCAATGATTATGGCATTTTTGGGTGTAGTAGTGGGTGGCTTAGTGTTGGCTATGTATCTGCCTATATTTACTATGGGTGGACAGATGTAGTTTAATCTTCTCTATTTTTTATGCTACACATGTAAAAACTTAATGAAAGTTGAAAAAATACATATTGAAAATTTCACCCAATTTACAGATTTACCTATAGAATTATCTAGTGATGTTATAGTATTTATTGGTAATAATGGGGCTGGTAAAACTTCAATATTACGAATAATATCAACTCTTTTAAGTTGGTTAATCGCTAGAATCAAACAAGAAAAAGGTAAAGGTAGTCCTATTTCAGATTTGGACATTAAGAATAATGCTAACTATAGCAAAATAACTGTTGAGGTTTTAGCAGATAATCAAACTAATTTTCAATGGACATTGGCAAAACAACGCAAAGGATTTAAAAATAACCAAAATAGTAATTTAAAAGACGTCACTCACCTTGCTGATCTGTATCGTAATAGCCTGACTCAAAATGAAAAAAGTAATTTACCATTGGTAATTTATTATCCAGTTGAACGTGCCGTACTTAATATTCCATTGAAAATTAACTCCCGTTATAGTTTTGAGCAATTGGATGGTTATGATAATGCAATTATTGGAACAGATTTTCAACATTTTTTTGAATGGTTTCGTGAACGTGAAGATGCGGAAAATGAAAAAAGTCGTATAACTCTTGAATTAATTAAAAATAACCCTCAAAAAATACATGAAAAATTTCTATATGATGATAAGCAACTGACCGCAGTACGAGATGCTATCGCTACCTTCATACCAGTTTTTTCTAAATTACGAATACAGCGTAAGCCCAAATTACGAATGACAGTGCAAAAGCATGGTCAAACTTTAGATGTAACTCAGCTTTCTCAAGGTGAAAAATCACTGATGGCCTTGGTTGGTGATATTGCTCGTCGGATGGTTATAATGAACCCTTGTTTAGAAAATCCATTACATGGTGATGGGATTGTATTGATTGACGAAATAGACCTGCACTTGCATCCACAATGGCAACGTGGCATTATTCAGCGTTTGCATAACACTTTTCCTAACTGTCAATTTTTTTTAGCAACCCATTCACCACTCGTGATAAGTGATGCTAAGGATTTAGAATGTTATGTTTTAGATAATAAACAGTTAACACCACTAAAAAATTTATATGGTTTAGATGTTAATCAGGTTCTAGTGGAAGCTATGAATACTGAGATTCGTAATGAAGAAGTCCAAGAAAAAATTACTGAACTATTAGATCATATTCAAGATGGTGATTTAAAACAGGCAAATACAACATTACATCAACTAGAAACAGATTTATTTACCAATCACATAGAATTAATTAAAGCTCGATTGTTAATTAAAAGATTGGAGGTGTTGCATGCAAAAAATAAATAAAGGAAAGGAACCTGAAAAATTAACTAGGTGGAAACACCGTAATCCAACAAATTGTTATAAAAATTTAACTGAAAAAGAACGCCAATCCATTCGGCAAATTTGTTTAAAAGAGCAATATTATCTGTGTGCTTATTGTTGTTATAGCATTAGTATGGAAGATTCACATAATGAGCATATCCAACCACAAAGTATTGAATCTAAACAAACTCTTAATTTCCATAATATTGTTGCTAGTTGTGAAAAACCTAATCAATGTGGTAAAGCACACGGTAAAAAAATTATGTCATTAACGCCTTTAATGATTGAGTGTGAGACAGAATTAAAATATTATCTTTCTGGTAAAGTCAAAGGTACAACAGAACGTGCCACTAATACTATTAATATCTTAAATTTAGGTGATGGCAACAAAGCATTAATTAATAAACGTAAACAACTAGTTGATGCACTTATTTATAGGTATGGAGAACGTCCAGAAAACTGCAATTATTGGATGATGATTTGCTACAAGTACTGATGGAAGAAATTAACCAACCTAAAGATGGAAAACTTGATGCCTTTGCTCCGATCTTACAAAACATTTTAAGTTCTGCAAAATTGACTGGATAGGATACGGTGGCAAAATTACCAACCTTCATCCTATCACTAATGTTATTAACAAACGTTGCATACGCAGCTAATGTTACTTTAAATTTTAGAGATATGGATATTAAAGCCTTTATCGAAATTATCTCTAAAGAGACAGGTAAAACATTTGTAATAGACCCCAGAGTTAAAGGTAAAATTACCGTAGTTTCAAGTGAAGCAATGGATGAACAACAGATTTATGACGTATTTTTATCCATACTAAGTGTGCATGGTTTTACTGCTGTACCAAGTGGTTCAATAACTAAAATCATTCCAGAAAATCTCGCTAAGTCTCAAAATAGCCCGGTCTTACCAATTGACGATGCTCCAGTAGATAGTAGTAGTTTCATAACTCAAATTGTTAAAATTCAACATATTTCTGCAGCTCAATTAATTCCATTATTAAGACCTTTGATTCGACAACAAGGGCATCTGGTAGCTTATCCAAATAATAATAACTTGGTTATCTACGATAATGCCAGTAATGTCAAACGATTACTTAAAATCATTCGCCGTATTGACCAACCGGTAGACGAAAATATAGAAGTATTGGTATTGGAACATGCAACGGCAACAGAAATAGTTCGTATTATAAGTAATTTAGAACGTAAAAATGAAAAAACTCAAGTTACTAATATAATTGCTGATACTAGGACTAACACTGTATTGATCAGTGGTAACAAAGCTACCAGACTGCGTTTGCGTACTGTGGTTACTCATTTGGACACTCCAGTGCAAAATACTGGTAATACCCAAGTAATTTATTTACGTTATGCTCAAGCTAAAGATTTAGTTGGTATTTTAAAAGGAGTCAGTTCTACCCTTGAAAAAACTGATAAGTCAACTACTGAGACAAACAATCCAACTGTCAACATTCAAGCTGACGAGAACACTAATAGCCTAATCGTCACCGCAACTCATAAAGAATTACAGAATATACAATCGGTTATACGTCAACTTGATATACGTCGAGCTCAAGTGTTAGTTGAAGCCGTAATCGCAGAAGTTTCCAGTGATATTTTGCGTGAATTGGGAGTTCAGTGGTGGTTATATGGCGATGAAGGAACACGCCCAATTGGTGCTGCAAACTTTGATAACGCCGGCTCCAAGATAGCAGACTTAGCTACAGCTAGTCGCAATGTACCAACAATTGGGATTGGTTCTTCGTTGGGAATTGGTACGTTTAATGATAAAGGTTTATTAACTTTTGGCTTACTGTTACAAGCACTTGATGCTGATAGCAACACTAATGTGTTATCAACTCCTTCCTTATTAACTCTTGATAATCAAGAAGCAGAAATTGTAGTAGGGCAAAATGTTCCTTTTGTAACCGGTCAATATACCAATAGTGGTGCAGTAAACAATGTTGGTAATCCTTTTCAAACTATACAGCGTGAAGATGTTGGTATAAAACTTAAAGTTAAACCTCAGATTAATGAAGGCAATGCAGTTAAATTAGATATTGAACAGGAGGTTTCTAGTATTAGCCGTTCTAGCAGTGCATCGGATATTGTGACCAATAAACGGAATATAAAAACTACTGTTATTGTTGAGGATGGTAATATGATTGTGCTTGGTGGTTTGATAGATGAAGAATTGCAACAGACTACTAAGAAAGTTCCCGGTTTAGGTAACTTACCTATCATTGGTGGGTTATTTCGTTCCGAAAGTTCTAAAAAGGTGAAACGTAATTTGATGGTATTTTTACGGCCAATTATTGTGCGTAATGCCGATAGTGAAAATATTATCAGTGGTGATAAATACAGTTATATGAGAATAAAACAGTTAGAACAAAGACTTAAACAACCAACTTTAGCAGGCATGGAAAAAACTCCTGTTCTACCTGACTTAAATGAATTTCTGACGATATTACCAGGTGAAGCAAGTCCCATGGACATCGAACCACAACTGTATAAATAATACTAAGTAGATATCCCTAAATAGGCTGGGTAACGTTGTTGCTCATACTATAATACTTTTGTCAATTCCTAATTCCTTAAATATTTATAATTAAATAGGTTAAAATTTCCTTAACAACTTCTTAAATAACAAATGGATAAATTATTAATTAATGGCGGACACCAACTTAATGGTGAAATTCGTATTTCTGGAGCCAAAAACGCTGCTTTACCAATATTGACAACTACCTTATTAACTGATGCTCCATCTAAAATAACTAATGTACCTCATTTGCAAGATGTCATTACCATGATGAACTTGTTGAAAAAAATGGGAGTAAATTTAGAACTTGATGACCATTTTAATGTTACAGCGAACAGTAGCAACATAAACTCATTTATCGCTGACTATAAGATGGTCAAAACTATGCGAGCTTCAATTTTAGTTTTAGGCCCGTTAGTCGCAAGATTTGGACAGGCACATGTGTCATTACCCGGTGGTTGTGCGATTGGAGCCAGACCAGTTAACTTGCATATCCAAGGTTTAACCGCAATGGGAGCTAAGATTAAAGTGGAAAATGGCTATATAACTGCTCAAGCTGACCGATTACATGGTGCAAATTTATGTATGGATATAGTTACAGTTACCGGCACCGAAAACTTAATGATGGCAGCAACTTTAGCTAAAGGTGTGACCGTTATTGAAAATGCCGCTTGTGAGCCAGAAGTAGTCGATTTAGCCAATTGTTTAATTAGTATGGGAGCTAATATTGTCGGAGCAGGAACTGGTACCATTCGTATTGAAGGAGTAGAAAAACTATCTGGTTGTGATCACAGTGTGTTGCCAGATCGGATTGAAACAGGAACCTATTTGGTGGCTGCCACTATGACTGGTGGTAAGGTACGCCTTAATAATACCAATGCCAGTATATTGGATGCAGTATTGCTTAAATTGCTGGAGGCCGGGGCTACTATTACTAGAGGTGATAACTGGATAGAATTGGATATGCATGGTCGACAGCCACGAGCAATTGACATTCATACCGCTCCTTATCCAGCTTTTCCCACTGACATGCAGGCTCAATTTACTGCTCTGAATACAGTGGCGGATGGGGTTGGTATGTTGACAGAAACGATCTTCGAAAATCGTTTTATGCATGTTTCTGAATTACAACGGATGGGAGCTAAAATTCGTTTAGAAGGTAACACAGCAATTGTAACTGGTAAACAAAAATTACAAGCAGCACCTGTCATGGCAACAGATTTACGGGCTTCTGCTGGTTTGGTATTGGCTGCTTTAGTGGCTGATGGTGATACTTCAATAGAGCGTATTTATCATCTTGACCGAGGTTATGAACAGATTGAGAATAAATTGACTCAATTAGGAGCTAAAATCCAACGGGTATCGGAATAATAATGTGTAATACTATATTATTTGATTTAGATGGAACTTTATTAGATACTGCTCCAGATTTAGCTTATGCTTTGAATCAAGTATTAACTGAGCAACAACAAAAACCGTTACCATTTGAACAAATTAGACCTTGGGTATCACATGGTGGTAGAACTATGATTAAAAATGGTTTTGTTGGGTGTGAAATAGACATTGATTTTATTCACCAACGATTTTTAGCCATTTATTCATCTCATATAGCTGATAAATCTGTTTTTTTTCCTGATATGGAAGCTGTGTTAACTGACTTAGAATCACAAGGTTTACAATGGGGAATTGTAACTAATAAACCTGCTTGGTTAACGGAACCTTTATTAAAAAAACTAAATTTAGCCAACCGCAGTGCTTGTAACGTTAGTGGTGATACTTTAGCTCAAAATAAACCTCATCCAGCACCATTGTTGTACGCTTGCAAATTACTAAATACCACTCCAGAAAGTTGTGTTTATGTTGGAGATGCTGAACGTGACGTTGAGGCTGGGAAAAGAGCTGGAATGAAAACTCTAATTGCTGCATATGGTTATATTGGAACAGATGATAAACCAGAACAGTGGGGAGCGAATTATATTCTACAAAAACCAATGGATTTATTAACTTGGTTAAGGAATCAGAATTTAATAAAATCGTAAATTAAAATCTTCCAGAGTTTTAAAGTTCTGGAAGGTTTACTGTAAAAATTATTGTTTTTCAATAAGTTAAATTTAGAATTTAAATATATAAAAACCTTAAACTCCAGCCATATTCTGTAATATAACTGTTTTGACCTCCTCAAGTTTTGCTTTAACTTTAATAAGTGGAGTATTACTTTGACTGATAGCAGTATCTGGGTCCTTTAAACCATGTCCGGTTAAAGTACAAGTCACCGTGCTACCTTCAGCAATTTTACCATTTTTAATGTCCCTAATAGCCCCAGCAACTGAGATAGCTGAAGCTGGTTCACAAAATATGCCTTCTTTTTCAGCTAATAACTTTTGAGTTGCTAAAATTTCTTCATCAGTAAATTCATCAAACCAACCGCCGGATTCCTGCTGGGCATTCACTGCTTTATCCCAACTTTGAGGATTACCTATCCGAATTGCAGTTGCCACTGTTTCTGGTGCAGAAATTGGGTGACCACGCAGAAAAGGTGCTGCCCCTGTAGCTTGATAACCACATATTTGTGGCCGTTGTTTAATAACCCCAGTATTGAAAAATTCAGTAAAACCCATCCAGTAAGCACTGATGTTGCCAGCTTATCTTCTTCAACCAAAACTAACTCTACGCGCATTTTGGTACTAAATTTAATTAATTTAATTCCATCTAATACCAAGAAATCGGTAGAATCTGACACTGCTACGAATAAATTTTTACCGCGAATATATAATGGCAAAACATGATGTTTTACCAACATGTCTAGTTCAACTTTTTTAATTATTTCTGTGTCAAGACTAATGCTGTCAATGTCAGCTAGAGGAATTCTAAATTCTCTAGAAGCAACAAGGGCAATGTCCTTGCCTGAAACAAGTCCCTCTTGTACTAATTGAGTTACAAAGGGAATTTCCTTCTCTCTGGCTTTTGTCAATGCTTCATCAGCATCAATGTCGGTAAGTTCTAGTTTGGCATCAACTAGCTTACGAGCAAGTCCGGTTAAGATAATTTTTGGTTCTGGGATA
>JAUCGN010000007.1 GCA_030378125.1 Thiotrichales bacterium HSG1
ATGGATGAGTTACATGAAGAATTCATCAATGAAAATATGCCTAATCGGGTTCACATGACTACCTCTTGTTGCCAGATTAACTGCGGTGGACAAGGTGATATCGCCATCAATATTCAGCACACTAAACCACCAAAAATAAATCATGATTTAGTGGCTAATGTTTGTGAACGTCCAACTGTTGTTGCTCGTTGTCCAGTTGCTGCGATCCGTCCAGCAGTAGTTAATGGCAAACCTTCTCTTGAAGTTGATGAAAAGAAATGTATTTGTTGTGGAGCTTGCTTCCCACCATGTCCACCAATGCAAATTAACGATCCAGAACATTCTAAAATTGCTATCTGGGTTGGTGGTAATCAATCTAATGCTCGTGGCAAACCAACTTTCCATAAGTTAGTTGCTGCTGGTTTACCTAATAATCCTCCTCGTTGGACTGAAGTTGCTGCCGTAGTTAAAAATATTCTTCGAGTTTATAAGGAAGATGCTAAAGATTGGGAGCGAATTGGTGATTGGGTGGAAAGAATTGGTTGGCCACGCTTCTTTGAATTGACTGAACTACCATTTACCAAGTATCATATTGATAACTGGCGTGGAGCACGTAGTAGTTTGAATGCTTCAGCTCATATTCATTTTTAATGTATTAGGAGAAGTTGTGATGAAGTTGGGTATCATGGTTAGTGAAGGACCCTATCAACATCAGGCATCTGATTCTGCTTATAATTTTACTAAAGCAGCTTTAGAGAAAGGTCATGAAATCTTTCGGGTATTTTTTTATCACGATGGGGTAAATAATGCTACCCGTTTGACTGTACCTCCTCAAGATGATCGGAATATTGTTAATCGTTGGTCTGAATTGGCCAAACAGTATAATTTGGACCTAGTAGTATGTATAGCAGCAGCCCAAAGACGTGGTTTATTAGACGAAAATGAGGCCAAACGTAACGGCAAAGATGCTAATAACATTGCTGATGGGTTCCGTATTTCTGGTTTAGGTCAGCTTATTGAAGCTGGTATCCAGTCAGAACGTTTGGTGGTATTTGGAGATTGATGATATGGAAGAAGGTGGTGGTGTAACAAAAAAATTCTTGTATGTCAATCGGAGAGCTCCGTATGGTTCTATCTATGCGTTGGAATCATTAGAAGTAGTATTGATTGGAGCAGCGTTTGAACAAGATGTTAGTTTGGCGTTCATTGACGATGGAGTTTATCAACTTAAAAAAGGTCAGGCAACAGATGGGATTGGGATGAAAAACTTTTCACCTACCTATAATGCTTTGGGTGACTACGATATTAATAAAATATATGTGGACAAAGACTCCCTTGAGCAACGTGGTTTGACTCTTGATGATCTGATGAATCTTACTTGGGAAGATGAGAACGAAAATTATGCGGAGAAGCCTTCAATTTCACTAGTAAATAGTGAAGAATTGGCGGCTTTAATGGAACAACAAGATGTAGTATTAAGTTTCTAAGAGGTTGATATGACATTACATACTGTGAATAAATCACCTTTTGAAACTAACTCATTAGAGACTTGTTTGCGTCTAGTGCGTTCTGGACATAATGTGTTATTGTTTGAAGATGGTGTTTATGGTGCTTCTAAAGGCACTCGTTTTGAGAATATGCTAACTGAAGCTATGCAAAATTGTAAAGTTTACATATTATTACCAGATTTTGAGGCTCGTGGAATGCAAACTGATAGTTTGATTTCTGGTATTGAAACCGTTGATTATACAGGTTTTGTTGATTTAGTGACAGCTAGTGAAAGAGTACAGTCTTGGCTGTAATCCCTATTTAATTTGTTAAGTTTAAATCGTCCCATTGGAGGAATATTGTGGCAAGTATTGACGTTAATGGTAAGGAAGTAGAAGTTGATGAAGAAGGTTATTTAGTCAATTTAAATGAATGGACTGAAGATGCAGCTAAGATTTTGTCTGCACAGGATGAATTGGAACTCACTGATAGTCACTGGGAAGTTATTAATTTCTTGCGTGAGTATTATGAAGAGTATCAAATTGCGCCAGCAGTTAGGGTGTTGACTAAGGCTATTGGTAAAAAACTAGGACCAGAAAAGGGTAATAGCAAATATTTGTATGAGTTATTTCCTTATGGCCCGGCTAAACAAGCTTGTCGATTTGCCGGACTTCCTAAACCGACTGGTTGCGTTTAATAATTATTAATTGTGAATGGTTAATTAGATATTTTTATTTTCCTGTTTTGTTACGAAAAGTAACGATGATAGTGTTGCAGTATACATTCTCACACAAAGCGTGGAGATGAAGTTAGTAATTAGCCATTTGCAATTAACCATTAAAAGGATGCAGTTATGGAATTTTGGACGGCATTTTATGCCATTTCGTTTTATGTAGCTACCTTCATCTTAATGTTTGGATTAGGGTACAAAATATTTCAATACGCTGTTACTCCAGCACCCTTAAAAATACCAACTACCCCTGCTCCATTAACCACCGGAGGTGTTGTAGTACGGTTATTATTAGAAGTTGTTATTTTTAGAAGTTTATTTCGTTCTAACAAATGGATTTGGCTGTTTGCCATAATATTCCATTTCGCTTTGTGGATAGTTTTGGTACGCCATTTACGCTATTTTATGGACCCAGTTTGGACTCTAGTCGTTTTAGCACAACCATTTGGTAAATATGCTAGTTTCGCAATGTTACTTGGATTGTTTGGATTGTTAGCTAGACGTATGTTTGTAGTACGAATTAACTATATAAGCGTTCCATCTGATTATTTGATGTTGTTCTTACTATTGGTAATTGGTATAAGTGGGACCTTGATAAGTTTTGTAACTCGTACTGACATCGTGCAGTTTAAAGCATTTATGTTGAGCGTTTTATGTTTTGACTGGTCTAATTTGCAAACCATGCCCACTGATACAATGTTATTGATCCACTTAACTGCGGTAATTTCATTAATGATCGTATTTCCATTTAGCAAACTATTACATGTACCGGGAATCTTCTTTGCTCCCACCCGTAATCAAGTGGACAATCCTCGTGAAAAACGTCATGTTGCTCCTTGGGCGGTAAAGGAATTTGAAACTACACCAGCATCAACAACGTCTGAATAGGAAAGGGTCTAATGGCAAAAAAAATAAAATTTGAAGTACCTGAATTTAGACCTTATCCAACTGTACCAGTATTAAAACCGGGAGTTATGAAAGGTAGTGGTCCTTTTATAGCTAAACCAGACATGCAGAAAGATCTGGGTTTTCCGGGTGAATTGGTAGATGATTGGCATGATGTCGCTATTGATAAAATGGGTGACTTGCTGAAAAAATATCGTTCATTACGAGTTTTTTTAGATTCTTGCGTTAGGTGTGGGGCTTGTACTGATAAATGTCAGTATATGATCGGTACTAACGACCCAAAAAACATGCCAGTGGCTAGGCAAGATTTGTTCAGACAAGTTTATCGCCGACATTTCACTTTAGCTGGTAAATTATTTCCTAAGTTAGTTGGAGCTAAGGATTTAACCAGAGATGTATTAGATGATTGGTATAATTACTTTCATCAATGTTCTCAATGTCGTCGTTGTTCGGTATTTTGTCCGTATGGAATAGACACTGCTGAAATATCAATGGCTGCGAGGGAAATCCTTGATACAGTTGGTTTAGGACAGAAATATTGTAATGAAATTATACCTAAAATATATAAAATAGGTAATAATTTAGGTTTACCAAAACCTGCTTTAGCTAACACTTTAGAGGGTTTGGAAGAGGATATGAAAGATGAGACTGGTATAGATATTAAGATGCCCTTAGATGTTGAAGGAGCAGATATTCTATTAATAACCCCATCAGCTGATTTCTTCGCCGAACCACATATTGATGGTTTGATCGGTTATGCCAAAGTCTTTCATCAAGCCGGAGCTTCTTGGACCTTGAGTTCTTATGCTTCTGAAGCCGCTAATTTCGGTATGTTTATCGGTAGTTATGACAACATGCGGAAGGTATCACAACGGATTCGTAAAGCAGCAATAGACCTCAAAGTTAAACGAATTATTTTTGGTGAATGTGGTCATGCTTGGAGAGTAGCTTATGCTTTCTTAAATACCCTAGCTGGACCGTTTGATTTCCTTGATACCCGTTATCCAGTCCCCCAACATATCTGTGAATATACCTATGATTTAATTCAAAAAGGTGTTATTCAACTAGATAAATCAGCTAATGATCATCGTAAATTAACCTTCCATGATTCTTGTAATGTAGCAAGAGCGACTCGGATGGGCGATAAACCAGGTGGTCAGTTCGACATTCCGCGTGAAGTTATCAAAGCCTGTTGCAATTATTACTATGATATGGAGCCTGATACCATTAAGGATCAGACCTATTGTTGTGGTGGTGGTGGTGGTTTATTAACCGATGACCTGCTTGAATTAAGAGTTAAAGGTGCATTGCCACGTATGGAAGCTCTTAAACAAGTTGTTGACGATCATGGTGTAACCCATATGGCTGCAATCTGTGCGATTTGTAAAACACAATTTGCTAAAGTTTTACCTTATTATGGTTTTGGAATGGACACAGTCATCAGTATTCACCAATTGGTCGGTGATGCTATTGTGTTAACTACTGAAGCTAAAACTCCAGGATAATCAATTAATTTAGGAGGTAAGATGTCCGAGCAGACGACATCAGAAAGTAAACTTTCTTTTCGTAGATTTAAAGATGGTGACAGCAAACATTATGCTTGGAAAGATAACATATTTCAAGCTGGTTGGAGCTATAAATGCCCAACTTATGTTCATCGTACTCCACCCTGTCAAGGCAGTTGTCCAGCTGGCGAAGATATTCGTGGTTGGTTGGCAGTGGTACGCGAAAATGAAAAAGCCCCCCAAGATATGGATTGGCAAGAATACGCATTTCGGCGTTCAACTGATGCTAATCCATTTCCATCAGTAATGGGACGAGTTTGTCCAGCTCCTTGTCAAACTGGTTGTAATAGAAATACCCTAGAAGATTTTGTTGGTATTAATGCTGTTGAACAATTTATCGGTGACACTGCATTAGAAAAAGGTTATAAACTAGCTCCGGCTGGTGAAGATACTGGTAAAAAAGTTGCCATTATTGGTGGTGGCCCAGCTGGATTATCTGCTGCTTATCAACTACGGCGGCGTGGACATGCCTGCACTATATTTGATGATCATGAAAAATTGGGCGGCATGATGATATATGGTATTCCCGGCTATAGAACTCCACGCGATATGTTGGCTGGCGAAATCAAACGTATTACTGATATGGGCGTTGATTTACGTTTGAATACTAAGGTTGGTAAAGACGTTACTATTGTTGACTTAGAAAAAGAATTTGATGCAGTGTTATGGGCAGTTGGTTGTAAATCAGGTCGTCCATTACCAGCAGCTGGTTCAGATGCTCCTAACTGTATTACAGGAGTTGATTTTCTTGGTGAATTTAATCAAGAGAAAGTTCATCATGTGCCTAAAAAGATTATTGTAGTTGGTGGTGGTGATACTTCTATTGACGTGGCTTCTGTAGCACGGCGTTTAGGTTACAGCCATATTCCAGAAAATCAAGTCAAAAATACTGTTCAAGATAATGCTTCTGATGGTTCCGTAATCGGTTATGTCGCTTATGATGTTGCAGAGCTAGGAGCTAAAGAAGGTGCAGAAGTTGTTTTGACTTCTTTGTTTCCAATTGAAGAAATGACTGCGGCTGAACATGAAGTACAAGATGCTATTCGGGAAGGTATCGACATCCAAGCTGGAGTTATGCCAACTGAAGTAATCATTGGTGCTGATGGTATGGCAACAGGCCTTAAAATGGCAAAATGTACCGTTGATAAAAAAGGTATTCCTACCAAAGTTGATGGTACTGATTACGAAATTGAAGCTGATTTAATTGTTTCCGCAATCGGTCAGTTTGGAAATTTAAAAGATGGGTTAGAGGAATTAGATAATGGACGTGGTTTTATTGATGCTGATCCATTTTATCAAGTGAAAGGTCGGCCCGGCCATTTTGTAGCTGGTGATATCATTCGGCCACATCTATTAACTACCGCAATTGGTCACGGTTCCATAGTTGCTAATACCATTGATAGCTATTTGAAACAGTCAGACCAAGATAAACGACCTAAAGTAGACGTTCATCATTTTAATTTATTGTCTAAACTGCAAGAAACAGATTTATCTCCAGAAAATTTTGTAGCTGAAGAAGGTGATTTGCGTGGTACTTCATCTGCTAATTATGCAGTGCATAACTATGAAGATCGCTCTTTTAATGAGGTTATTGCACCTAAATCTTTGTTCTTAGGTCATTTTAGCCCTGAAGATCGTAACATACGTGAAGATCAACCGGTTTCTGCCAATGAGGTATTGGGACATTTTGGCGAACGTATGAAAGGTCTGAGTACTGAAGCTACTCAATCTGAAGCCAAACGTTGTATGAGTTGTGGTTTATGTTTTGAGTGTGATAATTGTGTTCTCTACTGTCCACAAGAAGCAGTTAAACGTACTTCAAAGAAAGAAGCTACTACTGGACGTTATGTTTATACCGAGTACAGTCGTTGTATTGGTTGTCATGTTTGTGCGGATGTCTGTCCAACTGGTTATATTAATATGGGCCTTGGGGAGTGACCTCATTTAAATTTGTAGGGTGAGCAATTACCCTACTATTAAGGTAAATATATGAAAATATTAACTATTTTGAGGAAGCTTGGTTTGGTTCTATCATTAGCTATAGTTGTTAGTACAGTATCAGCTGGAGAAACATCTACACTAAAGATACCTAAAGCTAAACAAAATTTTTCGGCTGAACAAGCATGTGTTGAACCAACTGATGTTATGCGACGGCAACATGGTTTACTGTTAAAACATTATCGAAGTGATACCATGCGACACGGAGTGCGTACTCTAGAACATAGTTTAGTAGCATGTATTAATTGTCATGTAACTGCCGATGAAGCTGGTAACTATCCAACAGTCCATCAAGGTTCTGAACATTTTTGTCGTAGTTGTCATACTTATGCTGCAGTTAATATTGATTGTTTTCAGTGTCATACCAGTCAACCACAGGAATCTTTCAGTGCTGATATGGGACCAGTACAATCCGATTAGTAAGCTTAATTTTTAATTTTTCTGAAAAAAAGTTTGCTATAAATATAAAATTTGCTTGCATTATTACTTATTTGTCTTTACCATATGACGATAAAATTGGTATTTGAAAGCAAGTAATCTTTTTTTTGAATTTTAAATATGGGGTAGTCCTAAAATAAGGGTGATAAAATATTGATCACTCCTATTATAGGACTATCTGATGAAAAAAATTGCTTTCCATAATATCAAATCTGTATAAATTCTCATTTGGAGAAAGTAATGTCATCTATGATAGAAGAGAAAGTTGAACAGTTCGCTCAAAAACTAATTGAGTTGCATGGTTTTCGCCGTAATAATGGGCTTTCATGTGTTATTCCAGATACTGATGATTTTCCTAGTAATGAAGGGATATTCTTGTGGGGGTTTTCTCAAACTCGCAAGCGTTTTGAAACTAAAATCGAAAAGTTCCATACCAATACAAGAATCAGACGGATGAACAAAATGATTGGTATATCAGCAAAGGAATATGTCAACATTCTACCAGCAATTAAAGATTTTTTAAAATCTCTACAAGCTCTTGGTTTTGAACCAATTGGTAAAGGAGTGGAGATGTTTGATGGTAAGGAAAGAGTATTTAATGTACAAGCTAGAGCTGATGTATTTGAAAACAAGCTAGAAAATCTCAAAAAATTTGAAAAACTAACTCTCAACAATCCAGTTATCAAATTTGTAGAAAAACAAGGTTATTTTAAAGTAGAAAATAAGGATAAGTTAGCGTGGGATGTTGTTTTCGGAAATAAAAAAGGTTCTCAAAAGGCTAAAGCTAAATCAACAACTACTAAAAAAACCGCTAAACCGGTGACTAAAAAAACTGCTGCTAAACCATCAACAGCAAAAAATCCCACCAAAAATGGGGGAGTTGTAACTAAAAAACCTCCAAAGTCGACAGTGAAAGTACCTACCGCTAAACCTTCAACAAAAAGTACTAGCCAAACAACATCCAGCCAAGCAAGAAATATTTGGTTGAATCAAACTGGAGCTATGTATAAAAAAATTCAGTCTTGGTTAGCAAAATCATCTGTTAAATTTAACACTGTTGTCAATAGGTTGGAAGATAGTTTAGGTCCTTATGATATTGAAACTCTTGAAATAAGTGTGAAGGATCAGCAAGTTGTATTGAAACCAATTGAAACTGATGTATTTGGTGCAATTGGTAGGATAGATGTTATAAGTGGTAATAATAAAACTATGTTATTACTCTTTCCTAAAGGTAAAAGCTATCAATGGGAGATTTGGAATAACCCAGATGATAGACAAAATCTCAACAAAACCAATGTTGACAAACTGTTAGCAAAATGGCTTAAATCTTAAATTATCCTTTTAAGGTTTTCACATTCAAAAACCTGTCATATTCCAAAAGACAGGTTTATGTGATAGCAATTTAACTGACTGTCAGCTACCGATGATTGTATCTATAGTTAAGGAGGCAGCAATTTTCCCTAGTTGGAATTGATTGCATTTTTATGAATGTTTCTATTCAAAATCGCCGGAGTTTTCTTAAAAAATCGGCTGCTATTACAATAGCCCCAGGCGTATTATTATATAGCATTTCTCAAGCTCATCATGCTGAAAAACCGGTCAAATCAACAACTCGTTGGGGTATGTTGATTGATACCAACAAATGTGTTGGAGACTGTACTGGTTGTGTTGATGCTTGTACTGAAGAACATAATCTTACCGAGGATGTTCCAGTTGAAATTAAACCAACTTGGATTCGCAAAGTTACACTGCGTGATAAGCAAACTGGTAGAGAATCATCTTTACCAATTATGTGTCAACATTGTGAAAATCCACCTTGTGTAGATGTCTGTCCAACCGGAGCTTCATTTAAACGAGATGATGGTATTGTAATAGTAGATCGACATATTTGTATAGGTTGTCGCTACTGCATGATGGCATGTCCTTACAAAGCTCGCTCATTCGTGCATGAAGCTTTGGAAAATCAAAAACCACATTCACCACGCGGTAAAGGTACAGTGGAAGCTTGTAATTTTTGTGTGTATAGAATTGATACTGGAGTAGGGCCAGCCTGTGTAGAAGCCTGTGAGACGGAAGGGCATCAAGCTATTATATATGGTGATATGAATGATCCAGATAGTGCGATCAACCAGAAATTAAAAGAGGTGAGTAGTTCTGTGTTGCGACCTGATTTAAAACTGAATCCGGGCATACGTTATCAAGGATTGTAAATTATGAAAAATGTTACTTTTTGTGTTATTGAAGGTAAAAGTTTTGCTTTTTACGGTGGGATAATTGTATCGGTATTTTTTATTTTATTGGGCTTATTCGCAGCCTATAATATGGAACATCATGGTCATATTATCACCGGTATGAATAATCAAGTTGTGTGGGGAATGCCACATGTTTTTGCTATTTTTTTAATTTTGGCAGCATCTGGAGTGCTGAATGTAGCCTCAATTAGCTCAGTATTCCGTAAAATATTCTACAATCCCTTAGCTCGTTTATCTGTTTTACTTGCTATAACCCTGTTGATTGGTGGATTGTCTGTGCTGGTTTTGGATTTAGGACGGCCAGATCGTCTAGTAATTGCAATGACTTCCTACAATTTTAAATCTATTTTTGCATGGAATATCATGTTATATAATGGATTTTTATTAGTTTGTGCCGTGTATCTATGGTTTATGATGCAAAGAAGTATGCAACGTTACTATCCAACTGCCGGTTTAATAGCATTTACTTGGCGCTTAATTCTAACTACTGGTACTGGTTCAATTTTTGGATTTATAGTAGCAAAAGAAGCTTACCAAACAGCAATTATGGCTCCATTGTTTATTGCCTTATCTTTATCACTTGGATTGGCAATATTTCTATTGGTTTTATTAATTGATTGTTGGGAAACCAATTGCTCTTTAGGCGAGGGTATTTTAAGACGACCTAAAAAGTTATTGGGAATTTTAGTTGCTGGGGTATTTTACTTTGTATTGGTGTATCATTTAACCCATTTATATTTCACAGGTAGACATGGAGTTGAGTATTTTGTTTTAGCCGATGGTGGTATTTACACAGTATTATTTTGGGGCGGTTATATTTTTTTAGGAACTATCTTTCCCATACTGCTTTTGTATCACGAACGTTTCACAAAAAGTCGCCTTAGTGTCGCATCAGCAGCATTATTAACTATTATAGGTGGCATATCCTTACTATATGTCATTATTATTGGTGGCCAAGCTTATCCAATGGAAATATTTCCGGGTAAAGAAATTATTAGCTCAAGTGTTCTGAATAGTCCAACTATGTATTCTTACATACCCAGTATTTGGGAGATTATGTTAGGTATCAGTGGTATTGCTATCGCAGCATTTTTGACTGTAGCAGCAGTTAGAATATTGCCATTTATGCCTCGTAGTCTTGCTGATACGGACATTGACGAAACTTTCAAAGGCTAAAATTAGATATTCCTTGAATAAAGTAATACTATCTTAAAAACCTTCCGGGCTTCAAAAGCTCTGGAAGGTTTTTTTTAGATGTATGGATGATTTGAAGGGGATTTTTGGATCATCCGATTGGCAATATAATTGAGGAATGGATAGTTGATAAGTATTTATCGTTGAATCAGTTTTATCGGTAATTGGCAGTAAAAGAATATAACTTAATCTTGGAAGCTTACCTATTGGTGGTTTAGGACGCTGCAAGACAAGGAAAGGTGAAGCTGAATCGAGTAGTCCGTGACTAGGTGAGAGTTCAAAAATATGAAGAAATAGTAAAGCGTAGCAGTATTAATACTTGTATTGGTGTATAATATATACCAAAATACACTGGCTCTAATTCTTAATAAAATTTATATCAGTTGGGGATAACCCGACCTTTACTTTAAATATTGTTAAAAACCACCATTGTTATTAGCAATTCTTGGTAGTCCTAAAATAGGCAGTGGTAAACAACCTGTCAGGTTTTTTGAAGCCATCACTACTTTATTTAGGACTACCCAATTCTTATATAGGAGGCAATTAATGGGATTATTTGATATGTTTACCGGCGATAGTGAGGAAATTACACCTCATTTTGCTTTTGCAACTGCACTAATTTATATGATAGGTGCAGACGGTAAAGTTGAAAATGAAGAAGTTGGACAGCTACTGGCTGTTCTGGGTGGTGAAGAGAGTGGCGGAAGTATTGGAGTTGGTGCCAATAATAGAAAGCTATTGGAACGGGCTTATCGCTATCAACAAAAAAATACAGTTGATAATTTTTTAGCCGAAATAACTCCAATACTCACTGATGCCCAAAAAATTTGTATTTTGAGTAATATGCTTGACTCATCTTTATCAGATGGAGATGCTGCACCTGAAGAACAGGCTTTATTCAGTAAGTTTTTACAGGCATTTGATATTTCTGAGGAACGCTTTCAACCATTCTTTGATGTAATTGCTCTAAAAAATGATCGAGCTGTATTTACTAATGTTAATCATCCAAGTAATAAGCCCGGTCACACTGTACAACTTAAATTATAATTATTTCAATAATTTATTCTTTGTATAGGGCATTTTTTTATTGTTTAAATAAGATATGTCCGCTACAAAGAAGTCACATACATTTTATTAACCAATGCTCTTCCATAATATTTTGTAAATTACTGAAAGCCGTAGCTAAATTTATATCTACATCTTTGTTTTGAATATCAATAACTGTTTTATAAATAAGCTCTAAATTTACTCTATTCTTTTGTTCCATAACAATAAATTCACCATTATTGGCATTGTTTAACTTTTCTATCTCCATTTTTCCAATTCTACCAGTGATATTGCTTTCCCTAGCATCCCTGAACAATTTGAAATGAATTTTTTTATAGTTAATTACTAACTGATTAAAGTTTTTCAGCCTAGCAGTAAAACCAGAACCACCCGTATGTAAAAAACCAATAACTTGGGATTTATTTTTGATAAATATATGTTCTGGAATAGATTTTTTACCCAACCTTAGTTGTTCTATTTCTAATTTTCTAAACGGTTTGAAAGCTTCAGTAATAGTGATAACTTTACCAATATCATCAAAATCGCTGATGATAACATTTTTATTATATTCTCGTTCTAAATCAATTTGTTGCTGGGTAAAATAAGTTTGTAATTCAGTCGAATTGTTAGAATATTCTATTGGTTGTTCATTAATTTTCTCTTGAATAACTGGTGGAGTTGCTACATTCTGTCCTATAATACCAATATAACGTTGTAACTGGCTAATATCATTTTTTATTGTTTGTAAATCCTCACGAATTTCTGTTTCAAAACTTTTACTATTTTGAGGTAAAGGAATATTTTCAAATTTAAAACGGTAATAATGTGAAGCCCAATTTAACACTCCACGAATTGATTTTTGACCTAAAATGACATGCAATTCATCCGGAGTAAACAGAGTTTCTATATCATATTCCTGAGCTTTTAAACTTAAAATTTGCTTTAACTGTTTATCAGACAATTTACCCAAAGTAACTTCATACTGGGAAATTCGATCTATAACTGCGACATTAAAGATACTTTTAAAATGTTGCCATCGATCTGGAAATAAATTAAGAATAATCAAACTATTAGGAGTATGGGTAAATATTTCTTTAACTGCCTCCCCAAAATTGAGTAATAGCTGTTCGTGATATTTCAGACCTTCTAACTGATCAAATACAATAATCAGTGGTTCATCGGCAATTGACAGCTTACCAAAAACACTGATAGCTTCCAAAGAAAATTCTTCTTGGCTGATGTTTTCGCCCCAATTTTCTAAGTTAACTTTATCTAATTCATGTGCTTCCAATTGATTGCCAGACAACCATTTTTTTACTGACTCTCGCCGGTAAGGATCGGAATAGCTACAAAACTTTATCAACCCCCTGATAATAGCAATCGAATAACCTCCAAATCCATAAGTTCGACCCCACCAATCAAGAGTATTTTTTTCAACAAATTGCCAATTTCTTCTTTTTGGTTCAGTATGTTCAGAACCCAGTTGATTATATATATGTAATGGATCATCCAACAAAGATTTTAAGATCAATTTAGCTTTTTTAGTTAATTTTGGTCTTTTTTTCAGTTCATCAGCAGTAATTTTAGCGAAGCTTTTAGCCAACAAATATTCTAACTGGGAGTAATTGCTACCCGGAATAATTTCCACAAATGATTCTAAAATTCGACTGTAAATATGATGGAGGACTGACTTGGGATTATTTGGTTGTCTTATGAAAAGTAACCGGTTATTTTGCAAAGTTTCATTAGCAAGCCGCATCATCAAGTGGGTTTTACCATTTCCGGCTTCTCCAATAACCGTAGCTCCCCGACTTTGATGATTTGAATCATATTTAATTTCAGTAATAATACTGGTTAAAATATTGAACTGTTGCTGATAAATTAATTTTAAATCAATATGTTGTTGGAAAGGAGTGTCGACTCTTGTGGTCCCAAATGGATTAGTCTTGTTGACAACTAGCTTGGTTGCTGAGGTCATGGTTAAATACAATTGCTGGGTGAATAGTGCATCATATTTGGCTCCATGAGCTTGGTTATGATTGAAACGTTGCCCGTCAACTTGTAGGTTAAAATGTTTGCTCAAATATTCTAGCGAATAGCCGGCTAAATTTGGAAAGTTCTGTTTAGCAATCTCATAAGTACAAGCAAATTTAAAATCTGGCCATTCTACTTTGGCTTTAGTAAAACTCCGGTACAACACATCAATATCATGTTCGGCATAATGGCAGACGATCAACTTGGTTTTGCCTAACTCAGTAAAATCTATAACAATTTCTTGGAGAGTCTTGGTATTTAATTTACGTCCCTCACTATTTAATTCATCTGCAACAAATGCCTCATAAATAACTTTTCCATTGCCGTCAATCACAGCTAATTCGGTTAATATATACTTTCCTTCAGTATCTATAACTATAAAATTTTTCATTTAGAAAATCATATTCTTGTTTGGTAACATCCATTTATTCTTTAAACGCAATTTTGAGTAGTCTTAAATAGGTACTGCTTGTCAAGCTAATATGACTATCCTCACGAACTAAACAATCCAGAAAATCCCATAAAAGCCAAAGATAAAATACCCGCTATAATCATACTCATAGCTGTACCTCTAACAACTTGAGGAATATCAGATAGTTCATTTTCTTCTCGCAGACCAGCCATTAACACGAGGGCTAAAGTAAAACCACCACCTGCTCCCAACGCAAAGATAATCCCTTCTCCAAATCCATAACCACGATTGGTAGAGAAAATAGCAAAACCAAGAATCGCACAGTTAGTAGTAATCAACGGTAAGTAAATCCCCAATGCTTTAAATAAGGCGGGACTAAACTTCTTGATAACCATTTCTACAAATTGTACAGTACTAGCAACTACCACAATGAAACTTATCAGACGTAAATAAGGAGCATATATCAAAATATAAGTATTTAAAAACCAAGTACAAATTGCAGTTATTAACATTACAAAAGTGCTTGCTAAACCTAGTCTAAAAGCTGTTTCCAACCTACCAGAAACTCCAAAAAATGGACATAAACCTAAAAAATAGGAAAATACAAAGTTATTTACTAATAAAGCACTGATAAATATCCAAATTAAATTATCCATTATGCAAGTTCCTTAACTAGCTAATTGCTCTACTAAATTATCTTTTTTCTGCTTTAACCAGTTGAAAAACAATAAAATTAGTCCAAGCATAATAAAACCACCGGGTGGCAATAGCATAACCACCCAAGGTTCAAAGTTAGGCCCAAATAATGAAATGCCAAACAGGGAACCATTACCTAAAATTTCTCTTAAACCACCCAAAATAAATAACGCAAAAATAAAACCTATCGCTACTCCTAGTGCGTCTGCAACAGCAAGTTTTACATTATGTTTTGAAGCAAAAGCTTCTTGGCGACCCAAAATCATACAATTGACTACAATCAATGGCACAAAAGCCCCTAACTCTTTATGTACTACTGGTACAAGAGCTTGTAGGGTGTAGTCTGCTACAGTGACAAAAGTTGCTATAATGATTATATAACAAGAGATTCGTACTTGTCTGGGAATTAGATTACGAAACAGAGACACTAAGGTGCTGGAGCCAATCAATACAAAAAAAGTCGCTAATCCCATTGCAATAGCATTAATTGCTGAGTTAGTAACTGCCAACATTGGGCATAATCCCAACACATGTACAAATACTGGATTTTCTTTCCAAATTCCTTTTAAGAATTCATCTGAAACGGTTGTTGATTGCATATTTACACTCGATTATCCATAGTTCTTCAGATAAATTGGCTAAAAGACCTAACCGGTTTTGGAAACCTATCAGGTATTAGACCATTTTCTGAAAAGCTACATTAACTGCCACCCACTGTAACCGTCACAAACTTATCTATATTTATTCGTCTTTGAAAGGCATCTTTGATCATGGATAAAGTAACAGCTTCGATATTACTGTTAAAGGTATGTAAGTAATCCAAAGGTAAGTCATAAAAACCGAGTATTGAAAGATAACCAACTATATCCCGATTACTTTTAATCCGTAGAGGGAATCTACCAGTAATTCCTTGTTTAGCTTCTTTTAATTCAGTTTCGGTAGGACCATTTTTGATAAAGTCTTGCATGGTTTTTCGCACTATTTCAATAGCCTGAGCGGTTTGATCATTGCGAGTTCCTAAACCGGCTACAAAAGCCCCTAAAACCCGTTGTGGTGCAAAATAACTATAGGCACTATAAGCTAATCCTCGCTTCTCCCGTACTTCTTCTGATAATAGTGATACCAAACTCGAACCACCCAATATATAATTTCCAACATACAAGGCAAAGTAATCTTTATCACCACGTTTTAAGCCCGGTTGCCCAATCAAAACTTTGGTCTGAGTTGTCGGATGTTCAATATGTATTGTTTTTGCCTCTGTCAATGAAGCAACCTTGGGAAGTGCTTTTGGAACAGTTCCAACCGATAACTTAGCAATTGTATTGGCTAAATTTTCAGCAGCTTTACGATCCAAAGCTCCAACTATTGAAATTAACATATTGTTTGCAACATAATATTGCTTATGAAACTGTTGTAAATCTTCACGAGTTAGAGCAGTTACACTGTCAATAGTACCAGTTGGTAATGTAGCATAAGGATGTTTTTTGAATACTGTTTCATAAAATTTTTGTTTCGCAATGTCACTTGGAGATTGTTGTTTATATTTAAGTTTAGTTAACATCTGCTGTCTAACTCGCTCTAATGCTTTTAACTCAAAATCAGGTTTAGTTAACAACAACGCTAACATTTCCAAAGCTGGTTGTAATAGTTTAGGTTCTGTCAAACAACGAAGGGTGAGTTTCGCCATATCCCGCTTAGTTGAATTACCAAATATAGCTCCTAAATTATCAAACTTCTCTGCAATTTGATCTGCTGAGTAACCACTAGCTCCTTCATTTAATAAACCGTTGGTTAACTTGGCCAAACCGGGTTTATTTCCGTCTCTTGCACTTCCCGCATCAAATACTACCTCAATATTAACCATCGGTAAATCTGGAGCGGGTACAAAATAAACCTTAGTTCCACTATTGGTTTGCCAGTGTTGAATTGTTGGAATTGCAAGAGCAAATTGAGCCATTAATAAAGTAATGACTAAAAATGTAATTCTCATTTGTCAACCTCCAATGGTTCTAATTTTGCCACAGTTAAATGTTCTTTTATCAAATATTTACGAGATACTTGTTGAATTTGTTCTGCGGTAACAGCTTTAATATTAGCCAAATAATCATCAAATATTCGCCAATCTAAACCTATAGTCTCTAGTAAACCTATCTTCATACCTTGGTAAAATAATGAATCTAATTCATACACTTGATTAGCCTGTAATTTAGTTTTTACCATTTCCAACTCTTGCTGGCTAACTAACTCATCTTGAAGTTGTTTAACCTGTGCATAAATAGCAGTTTCCAGCTCTTGCATCGTATGCTTATCCGTTGGTACGCCTTGAATAGTAAATAAACTTTCTAAACGAGCAAAAAAGTTATAACCGGCTCCCACACTGCTGGCAATCTGTTGACCACGAATTAAATTTTTTGGTAAACGGGTACTGTCACCACCATCCAATAAGTAGGCTAAAACTTCCAAAGCGTAAACTTCCCATTGTTCTGGTTTAGTTGCTAATACCGGAACTTTATAACCCAGCATTAAATTTGGTAATTTAGCTGGTCTCTTAACTGTAATCTGTTTGGTGCCAAACTGCTCCACTTCCAGTCTTGGGTTGGGAGGTTTAATTTCACTTGGTTGCAAAGGACCAAAATACTGTTTGGCTAATTTTAATACAGCTTCCGGCTGCACGTCACCAACTACAACTACAGTTGCATTATTAGGAGCATACCATTGTTGATACCAAGTTTGTAAGTCGGCTAGTTGTAAATTACCAATATCATCCATCCAACCAATAACTGGATTTTGATAAGAACTAGTTTGATAAGCAGTGGCACGGAAATACTCATATAATAAACCAGTTGGCCGATCATCAGTTCGAGTGCGGCGTTCTTCTTTAACTACTTCTCTTTCCTTAACAAATTCATCTTCAACCAGTACCAAACCACGCATCCGATCTGCTTCCAATTCAAAGCTAATTGGCAAACGGGTATTTTCTATAGTTTGGAAATAAGCGGTATAATCAAGACCAGTAAAAGCATTTTGGCTGGCTCCATTAATCGCCATAATACGGTTGAACTCACCAACAGCATAATTTTTGGTCCCTTTGAACATCATATGTTCCAACAGGTGTGATAAACCCGTTTTGCCTTCTTGTTCGTAGCTACTACCAACTTTATACCAAACTTGGCTAACAACAACCGGAGCTCTATGATCCTCCTTGACTATTAGCTTTAAACCATTGTCTAAAGTAAATTCATGGACCTCTCCAGCCAATAAATTAATAGAAAATATAAATAAAATAATTGATTGTAAGTATTTAAAAAACATTAGTTATTAACCTAATGGTAAATTTTAAAGAGTGATGCAGAACATCACGGAAGGACGTTCCCAACGAGATGTTAGGAACGAGATTAAGACATTACAACCTTCCAGATTTTTTGGAACCTAAACAAGAAGGTCTTTTTGGAAATATGTCAGAACTCATCATGCTAGGACTTATCTTGTAATTCTACTAATTCCCACTGTTGGTTTTCACCATCATTTGATTCCTGTTGAATAACCTTAGTGGTTTTTTTAGATACTTCCAGTTTTAAATCATTTTGTTTGCTTTGAATTGCAAAATTGTCTTCAGAAGTTGGGACTAACTTCCATTTTTGATTATCAGTACCATTACATTGATATTGACTCAATACACCTTCATTATTTCCGGAAGATGAGATACCTAAACATTTCTTAGTTTTGGCAGAAAATATATGATAATATTCACTATCTTCACCACCCAAAGGTTGAAAATACCACAATTGATTCTTGCTACCATTCCACTCATCTTGTCCAATTGGAGTATTATTTTTCGCTGAACCCTTTGGTATATCTAAAAATTTACCACTGCCAGTTGATTTGATACTATATACTTTTGTTGGTTGAAATTGACTTGATTTTGATTCTGCAAATCGTTGCGACAATTCACTCATTTTCTTTCTTGCAGTATCAAGTGAACTTTCCAACTTTTGTTGTTGCTGTTGTTCATCTTGCAATTGCTTGGATAAAGATATTAGTTCTTGCTTAGATTCTTCTACGGATTGTTCGAGTTGCTGACGTTGTTGCTGTTCACTGGTTAGATTTTCAGAAGTGGTTGCCAGTTCTTGTTTAAAATCTGTAAGTGATTGTGCAACTTGTTGGTTTTGCTGTTGTTCACTGAGATATTTTTCAGAAGTTTTTGCCAATTCCTGCTTAGAATCTGTCAATAATTGTTCAAGTTGTTGATTTTGCTGTTGGGCATCGGCCAATTTATCAGAGACTGTTGCCAACTCTTGTTTAGAATCTGTCAATGATTGTTCAAGTTGTTGACTTTGCTGTTGTTCACTGCTGAATTTTTCAGAAGAGGTTACTAATTCTTGCTTAGAATCTACCAACGATTGTTCTAACTGTTGACACCGTTGTTGTTCACTGGTTAATTTTTTAGAGATTGTTGCTAACTCTTGTTTAAAATCTGCCAATGCTTTTTCAAGCTGTTGATACTGTTTTTGTTCATTATCTAGCTGTTCAGAAAGTTCCTTTACTTTAGGATTGAACTGATAAGCCAACACAAAACCAATAACACCAGCTACTATAGCTAATATAAACTCCATCTACCTAACTCCTAATAATATGTTCCAAATTGGTTGATACACTTAACAAAATAAATTGAGAGACTATAACAGTTAATCATAGCTGTTCAGGATAATAATTTAATATAAGTTTATAGTGTATGATAAAGTTATTCATCATACTTAATTTAAAGTAGATGCCGATCTGCTTATCTATCCTACATTCAATATATTAATTTACCGGAAATCATGAATGAGGTAGAAATTGGAAGAACCCCGAACATCTATGAACAGATGATATAATGGTTTTCATCTATTTGCAAGTTGGTTAGGATAACATTTTGAAAATGATTATTCAAAAATTTATTATCTTTAATCATGTGCCGAAATAATTATACACCAATTTTAAGAATTCTGATTTTGGATAACTTTCATCATCACATATCATATCCCATCCAAGCTCAGATAACGCTTGTTTAAAAGACTTTCTAAAACAAGAATCTATCTTAAATGGGACGGTTATATTAGCTAATTTATCAACTTGGACAATTTTTTTGGTAGATGTCACCATGTCCACATAAAACCAAACTCCATTGGCTCTTGGTATAAATTCTTCGTTCGCATCCACTCTAAACTGAAATACTAAATCACCTTCTTGATATTTTTTTACTTCTACATCATTATATTTCCATTTTATATCTTTACCGAATCTTCTTAAAACTTCATTTTTAGTAGTATCATCTGCTTTTGATGTTTCAGAATACCAAACAATTTTCCATTTCTGCTTATATTTTCTTTGAAACCATTCTGAATATGTTTCGGTAATTGTATTTGTAGTAAAGCTATTGGTTCTATTAAATTTATTTGAATTAATATCAAGACTATCTAACTCTTCTTTTGTAACTTTCCTAAGTTGGAGTTTTTTTAAAACCTCTTTATGAAAATTGTAATTTCTATCAAAAATCATAACCCCATATTCAATTAATCCGCTATCTCCCAAAGCGTTATCAGATAAGTTAGCAGAAGAAATTATCATGCCCTTGTTTTTGCACCAAAATATTTTTGAGTGTAAACTATCACAAAACTTAACATCAATCCCAGCATTTAAGAGCCTTCTTATACCTTCTGGACTTGTTCCACCAGCTTTAGGCCAACAGATAACAGTTATATTTTTCTTGTTTGGTAAATAATCAATTGCGTTTCTTCCCACAAAAGCCACAACAGCGTATTTCTCATCATTTTCTTCAAAAAATAGCTCTGATATTGATTTTCGTATAGAGTTTGAGTTTGGTAAAAACTTATGTTTCATATATATTATTATGCTATGTGTCAATACTTCGGACAGTTTTACATATTGACAACCCCGTAGTTACAAAGGGAATCAAAACCATCTTTATATTTAATAGAAGTGAAGTCAAAACCTAACCAAGAAGAAAAGCGTTCAAGTAGATGAGCATTGGCATTTCGTATATTCCAACTAGCAATTGAAATAACATGACGTTGTTCGTAAGA
>JAUCGN010000452.1 GCA_030378125.1 Thiotrichales bacterium HSG1
AATGGTTATAGCAAAGCTAGTATAAAGTGATAACAATATAAAATTATTAACTATCTGTTTATACTAAAATTATACACAATCATTTTATACTGGTTTTGCTATAGCAGACTTAAACAAGTTGGTATATTATGCTTCAATATTTATGTACAAACTGTTAATAAATATACCAAAGATTTGATACCAAACAACTTTTTCTTATAAAAAACTAAAAAATGGCAACTTGAGTTTTGGTTGATATGTTACCTTTAAGTTGCTTTGTAACCGCTTTATGATACAATAACGCATCATTAAGATAAGGAATAAAATAGTATGTACGCAGTGATAAAAACTGGTGGCAAACAGTACAAAGTATCCAAAGGTGATTCACTTAGAGTAGAAAAACTTTTTGTAAATGAAGGTGATAACGTTGAATTTAATGATGTGTTATTAGTGGCAAATGGTGACCAAATTGAAATTGGTAGTCCGCAAGTTGATGGCGGTAAAGTCACTGCAACTGTTGAAGCTCATGGACGTGGCAAAAAAATTAAAATTGTTAAATTTAAACGCCGTAAACATCACATGAAACAAATGGGACATCGGCAATATTATACTGATGTAAAGATCAATGAAATCATGGCTAATAATATTTAAGGAAAAAATATGGCACATAAAAAAGCTGGTGGTAGTAGTCGTAATGGACGAGATTCCAATTCTAAACGTTTAGGTATTAAGCGTTATGGCGGTCAACAAGTTTTAGCAGGCAATATTTTAGTTCGTCAACGTGGTACTAAGTTCCATCCAGGAGTAAGCGTTGGTAGAGGTAAAGACGATACTCTATTTGCTACTTCGGATGGAGTTGTTAAGTTTGAAGTTAAAGGCCCAAAAAATAGAAAATTTATTAGTATTCTACCTGCCTAAGAACACATAGAATATGGGAACTAAACTTTGATAGTCCTAAAACTATTAAGTTTAGAAAGCTATGATAAATCTTGGATTCCTGCCAAAATATTTATCTGAGTGGCTATATCTATAAGTTAGTGATAACTATTTGGTAGAGTCAGTGCAATGAGGTGAAATCGAC
>JAUCGN010000076.1 GCA_030378125.1 Thiotrichales bacterium HSG1
GGTAATTGTCTATTCTGATATTTTTACCGATTTTTCTAAAAAAGTTATTGCAGTTTTATCAGTAATTATTGATCGCACTGATTACATAATAGCAATGAAAAGGACCAGGAAAATCATACTAAATATAGCTCTTATTGCTTTATCTGTGATTTCTACTATATTTTTTATCATTGGTCAAATGATGGGTAAACCTATTTCTAAAGTATCTAAAGCTATGAAAGAGATAGCAAATGGTAATTTAAATTTTGAGACATGTACCGTTAGTCGCCGTGATGAAATCGGCATGATACAACGTGCTGTAATGGAAATATCTAAATCAATGAAAAACATGATAAATGATATTCAAACTACAGTTACTGCAGTCCAAAATGGTGATACAAGCAAACGAGTTGACATCTCCAAATTATCCGGTTTCATGCGATCATTAGGAGAAACGACTAACCAATCAGTAGAAGTGACTTGTGCATTGCAAGAACTTACTGAACGAAATGCTAAACAGGATTGGTTAAAAACTGGACAAACTAAGTTAAATGAACAAATGAGTGGAACTCAAGGAATTGAAGAATTAGCACATAACATTATTACTTTTTTATGTAATTATTTAGAAGATATACAAGTAGGAGCATTTTATTTAGTCGCAGAATCTGAACAGTTAAAATTAATTGCAACTTATGCTTATACTAAACGCAAACAACTTGCAAATGAATTTAAGTTTGGAGAAGGTCTAGTTGGTCAAGCAGCTTTAGAAAAACAAAGTATTGTGATCACTCAAGCACCAGAAGATTACATTCAAGTTCAATCTGGAATTGGTGAATCCGTACCAAGAAATATTCTAGTAACTCCATTTTTTTATGAAAAGGAGTTAAATGGAGTGATAGAAATGGCTTCTTTACAGGAAGTATCTGAGATTCAGCTAGAATTTATTGAACAAATCATGCCACATATTGGGATAGCAATGAATACTGCCCAGTCTAGAACTAAGTTACAGAATTTATTACATAATAGAGATAGTTCTTCTACCTAATGAGCTATTGTTCAATAGTTGATAGTCCTAAATAAAGTAGTGATGATTCTAAAAACCTTCTAGTGTTTTAAAGACCTGGAAGGTTTTACCACTATATATTTTAGGACTATCTGTGCATGAACCTCCATAAACCGCCATGATGCTTTTTAATTCTTGTAGCAGATTTGTTCTTTGTTCAGGGTTTAAAGGTTCTATTATATCAATTATTTGTCCTTGTTCAAGCTGCTGGATTATTTGAGTTACTGCTTGACAGCCTTGATTGCAAATATATTCTAAACATGAATCAACTTGTTTCTCTTTGGTAATCATAGTTGGTTAAGTATGTGAAATTAAAGTATGGCCATAATTGTTGCAACGACAGCAGCTATTGCTCCAATAATACCAGCAAATCCAACTGCATAATCAAAAATTGTTCTTGGAGGTTTATCTTCTTCAATAATTTTCTTAGCCTCTGGTTTATAAACTTCTATCTTTTCAATCCCATCCAGTAGTTTGCTTATTGCTGTTTCTTCTCTCAATTTGGGAATAAAAAAGGTGTTTTTGCCCATTTCTTCTGATATAAGTAGGTCTTCATATGCAATTATTTCAGTTTTATACGGGACTTGTTCAATAGCATTGATTTTAGGGATTGATTGGTGGAGGTATTCAAACTGTTTACGGATTTCAGTTAGGAATTTACGGCTGGTTTTGCCAGTTACCCAAATGAAAACTTTCTTGTCTTCGACATCGGATTTAACCAGAGCTTTGTTGCCATCTTTAACTAAAACAACACCGCTATGCCAGTAAGTTTTTTTGGAGATAAGTTGTTGCATTCGCACAATAAAGCGGGACATAATGCTGCTGGGCAATACGTCATAGTGATATTGGAAAGCAAGGCTATTTTCATAATCCCAGTTGATATCTGGTTCTTCTTTGGCAAGTAGTTCTGGGATAAGGAATTGTTGGCGGTTGGAATTCTGAATCTCGAAGCAGAGTTCAAATTTTTCCATCATGTCGATGATAATAGATTGTTTGTCTGCTGGATAGTTGTGTTGATTTAATAAGTTGGCTAATTGGTCAAGTTTTAATACCCCTTTGTTTTGGTTTAAGTCAAATGAATTCAATAGTTTGTAAACACCTTGTGTCACCCATTCGGGGTTGAGGATGTTGGTATTGCGTAATTGGGGACGGAGTTGGTCGTCACGGAAGTTGAGGACTATGCCTAAATCGTGTAGGAAGCCGATTAAAGTCTGTTGGCTGAGTTCGTCCGCTACGGTTTGTTGTTCGCATATTTGGATGTATTCGGCATAGTCAATATAATCTTTGTCCATGTCTTCTAAAGTTTGTTTAACTTGGAACCAATCGCTTGGGAAAGGGTCGTGGACATGTTCTAAATTATCTAGTTGATATTTGAGGTTTTCAACAAGTTCGGGAATGCCTTGGTTAGTTTTGCAGGATATATCAAAGAAAGTTTTCAGGCTGGGATATTTGGCTTTTAAACCTCGTTTGTTGATGTCTAATGGGTGTTGGTCGGTTTTGTTGATGGCAATGATAATAGGGGAATCACCACCGAAGCTTTGGATTAGCTTGAGCCAGTATTCAACTCGGCTTTCTTGTTCACCTTGGCGAGCATCAAGGACAAGGATGTAGAGGCTACGTTTGGTTAGGAAGAATTGGTGGGTTGCATGCATGATTTCTTGGCCACCAAAGTCCCAGATGTTGAGGCGGATGTTTTCAGCATTAACTTCGACTTGCCATTGGTTAATTTGAATGCCTTCGGTTTTGTTTTCGGCATCGTTGTAAATATCTTTGGTTAGGCGGGTAACAAGGGAAGTTTTGCCAACACCACCTTGTCCTAGGATAAGCATTTTGGCTTCGTTGAGAGGTTTGCGTTTTTTTGCAAGTTGGATGTTGTAGTTGTTTATTTTGGTGGGATTACAGCTATCTAATATTTCTGGGGGGATAGATAATTTATTTTCCATTAAACCTAACAGGTTCAAATTTTCTAATTTAGCCATTTCAACTGGCCAAACACTCAATTGATTATTATTTAAATTTAAAACTTGCAAATTAACTAAATTAGCCATTTCAACCGGCCATGTACTCAGTTGATTATCACTTAAATCTAACTTTTGCAAATTAACTAAATTGGCCATTTCAACAGGCCAAACACTCAGTTGATTATCACTTAAATATAACTTTTGCAAATTAACTAAGTTAGCCATTTCAATCGGAACTTCTGTTAATTCCAAGTTATATAGTAATAATTTAATTACTTGTTCTGAATCGTTTAGTTCATATTTAGGTTCAGACCAATCTGTTATTTTTTCATCAAACTTAGCTTCAAATTTTATATTTAATTTTTTCTCTAACTTTTTGATAATATCTAAATCTTTGGACATTTTTTGGTTCCTTTTGTTTTTTATTTGTTTTGAACAAGATTATGCAGGATTAAAGGATAAAATCTGATTAAACCTTTAAAACCTTTTTTATAGGTTGATGCTTTTGATTTAATCATGTTTTATCCTTTAATCCTGCATAATCTTGTTCAAACATCTTCATCTGAATCAGGATTAACAGGATTATTTGTCAGAATCAGGATTAACAGAATTATAGAATTTTCAGAATAAAATCACAATCGGTTTTTAGGTTTTAATCATGTTTTATCCTTTAATCCTGCATAATCTTGTTCAAACATTTTCATCTGAATCAGGATTTACAAGATTATAGAATTATTTGTCTGAATCAGAATTTTCAGAATTATAGAATTTTCAGAATGAAATCACAAGCGGTTTTTGGGTTTTAATTCTGCAAATCCTCAAATCCTGTGAATTCTGATTCTGACAAGATGTTTTGAACAGGATTTAACGGATTAAAAGATAAAACACGATTAAATCAAAAGCATCAATCTACAAAAAAGGTTTTAAAGGTTTAATCAGATTTTATCCTTTAATCCGTGTAATCATGTTCAAACATTTTCATCTGAATCAGAATTTTCGGTAGTGGGCTTGGACTATTTTGAAGTTTATAAATACGCTTAAATATCAGTGCGTTATACAAAATAGATTTAGAATCAGGGCAAATAATTATAATGGATAATGCCTCTTTTCACAAATCAATTGAAACTGAATTATTAATAAAGCAATCAAGATGTTTGTTATTATTTTTACCAGCATATTCACCAGAATTTAATCCAATTGAACATACTTGGGTTTCATTAAAACGTTACATTAAGCGGTTTCGTCATAAATTTGATTCGGTTATCGAAACTATAGAGTATATCTTTCTTAATATAGGTTGTTTTTATGGTACATAAATATAGGAATGTTACTATAGCGCAAAGAAACTAAGGGATTTCTGTTGACACTTTGGGTTTTGGTTCTTTTAATCCAACCACCTCTTTACCAAATGTGAAATTTGTTGTCTCATCGTACAATTAAAGCGTTCAATACTATATGTTTGGTCTGTCCCAATTAATCGTTGATTATTTTTCACCACTTGACAAGTAATAACCAACTTTAGTATGATTCACTAACGGGGTGTAGCGCAGCCTGGTAGCGCACCACAATGGGGTTGTGGTGGTCGGAAGTTCAAATCTTCTCACCCCGACCATATCTGTTGGTAGTCCTAAACTAAATAATGATGGCTTTAAAAAAACCTGTCGGGTATCAAAATACCGGTCGGTTTGCCACTACCTAAAATATTCCTGAATCATTCTTCCGTAGAACCAGCAATGCCAGCAATTAACATTTGAAATTGTGCTTCAAGTGACTTTAATTTATCATCTTGTTGTTGATAATGTTTGGCAACTTCAGCCTCTAAAGCTAACTTTAAATCACTTATTTGCTGTTCATTTTGGTTAGGATTGATTGCTTGTTCTGCCATGTTTTGTAATTTAGCAGTGAGCATTTTAAGTTTACTAGCATGATCATTAATCTGACCACTTATATCAGTATTTTTGGACATTCTAATGCTTAGTTGTTTCCTTTCACGTTGCAAATTAGCTATATTTCTATTAATAGATTGTAACTGTACTTGCAGTCCTTTAACCTCATCAGTTTGACTTTTAGTTAAGCTTTTTGTCTTATTTTTAAGAGCAGTTTGTAATGACGTAGTTTGTTGATTTAACTTCTTATCAAATGAATTCACCTTGCTAGTTAAGTTTTTGAATTGTTTAGCGAAAGTTTTCAACTGATTTTCTAATTCATGAACTTTGGTATTTCGATTATCAGTTGTACCCAAAGGTATATTCTGTTTGGAAGCTGTCATTACAATAGTATTGCTGTCTATAACCGGTTTTGATTCAGACTGTAAACGAGTTTCCAATTGCTCAATTCTAGTTTCTAGGACGGATATATTTTTGTTGTTTAATAGACTGGTTACCATCACTATTATAACAATCAATACAATCAAGCTGGATACACCTGCAATAATGGAACTACTATTGTTGGTTGTTTCAGTTGTACTATCTTCGGTTCCCATAAAATACCTCTCTGTTTTTTAGGTTAAAAACACATTAAATATGGCTTAATTTTACCAAAGTAACTTATGTTATCATATGGTCAATTAGCTTGCAATTTGTTCAATAATTAATAGTAACTTAAATGTGTTCAACGTGTAATAATAAGTATTAAGGTATAAGTTATTGGGAAAAGTAAAAATTTTAAAATAGGAGTTAATATGGCTTATTCAGAAAGAGTATTAGACCATTATGAGAAACCTCGTAATGTTGGTAATTTAGATAAAGATGATGCTTCAGTGGGAACTGGAATGGTTGGAGCACCCGCATGTGGTGACGTAATGAAGCTACAAATTAAAGTTGGTAATGATGGTGTAATTGAAGATGCTAAATTTAAAACTTATGGTTGTGGTTCAGCTATAGCATCAAGTTCTTTACTAACTGAGTGGGTAAAAGGCAAAACTTTAGATGAAGCTGCTGCAATTAAAAATACTGAAATCGCTGAAGAATTAGCTCTACCACCGGTAAAAATACACTGTAGTGTTTTAGCCGAATCTGCTGTTAAATCAGCTATTGAAGACTATCAAAAGAAAAATGAGTAGTTTTGAATACTATAGCTCTTAAGATTATATGTATTTAACTGTGGAGTGTATGAGTAATAATGTCATATATCATAAGAAGATGGATGATATTTTACTTATTCGCCCTACTTTCGGTATTTCTTTATTTGTGTATTTTAAGGTTAATAAATAATGATGGAAAATGTTGATATAAATAAACGTCCTGACCCAGACCAAATCCTAGTTGATATAGCAAACTATGTTAGCAATTATGAAGTTTCCTCTTCAGAGGCTTATGACACTGCTAGTTATTGCTTGATGGATACTTTAGGCTGCGGTTTATTAGCATTACGCTTTCCAGAATGTACTAAGCTATTGGGGCCATTGGTACCCGGAACTGTAGTTAAAAATGGAGCCAGAGTTCCAGGTACTAACTATGAAATGGACCCAGTTAAAGCAGCTTGGGATATAGGATGTACTATCCGTTGGTTAGATTTTAATGACACTTGGTTAGCAGCAGAATGGGGACATCCTTCTGATAATTTAGGTGGGATTTTAGCAGTCGCTGACTATATCAGTCGAGTTAACATTGATAATGGCAAAAAACCATTGTTAATGCAAGATGTACTGACTGCAATGATAAAAGCCCATGAAATTCAAGGAGTTTTAGCACTGGAAAATGCTTTTAATCGAGTTGGTTTAGATCATGTGGTGTTAGTTAAGGTTGCTACTACTGCTGTTGTTAGCAAAATGTTAGGAGCTACTAATGAGCAGATTATTGCTGCCTTATCACAAGCATGGGTTGATGGTCAGTCATTACGAACCTATCGTCATGCTCCCAATGCCGGTTCACGCAAATCATGGGCAGCTGGTGATGCTACTTCTCGTGGGGTACGTTTGGCTATGCTCACTATGCAAGGAGAAATGGGTTTACCTTCTGTATTGACTACTCCTGTTTGGGGTTTTAATGATGTATCGTTTGATGGTAAGGCGATGGAAATCAAGCAAAATTATGCTAGTTATGTGATGGAAAACGTATTATTCAAAATTTCTTATCCGGCTGAGTTTCATGCCCAAACAGCAGTTGAGTGTGCTTTAAAATTACATCCCCAAGTAAGAGGACGATTTGAAGAAATTGATAAAATTGTCTTAACAACTCAAGAATCAGCTATTCGTATAATTTCTAAAGTTGGTGCGTTGAATAACCCAGCAGATCGAGATCATTGTTTACAGTATATGGTCGCAATTGGTTTGGGTTTTGGTGAGTTGACAGCCGAACATTATGAAGATAGTTTTCATTCCAATCATCCAATTATTGACAAATTACGAGATAAGATGGAAGTGGAAGAAGATAAACGTTATTCACAAGAATATCTTGACTCAGATAAGCGTTCAATTGCTAATGCTATTCAAATATTTTTTAAAAATGGAGAGAAGACCGAAAAAGTTGCAATAGAATATCCGGTTGGGCATCGGCGGCGTAGACAGGAAGGAATTCCATTGTTAGAACAGAAGTTTTATGCTAATTTACAAACTCGTTTTCCAGAATGGCGTTGTGAGAAAATTGCACAGGTTTGCAAAGAACAATTAACCAATACTCCAGTTAATGAGTTTATGGAATTATTGGTATGTTGATAGTCTATAAGTATCTGTATAATCAAGCATTAGACTTAAAATAAGTTATAAAATTGGTAGTCCTAAATAAAGTAGTAATAGCTTCAAAAAACTGTTATATTTAAAATGCTTGGTGGTTTTATTGCTACCTATTTTAGCAATAGTTCGGACAGTTTTTGAAAACTGAACTTAGTTAAAACTATAACTTATTGAAATTTAAATGTTTTATTATTTTTCTTTGAAATAAAAAATTACTTTAATAACAATATGTTATAAAAACTGTCC
>JAUCGN010000453.1 GCA_030378125.1 Thiotrichales bacterium HSG1
AATGGTTTTACGTTTCAGGTTTTGTAATCTACGCGGAACTTCATGACTGGCTTTCAAGATGAATGTGTAAGGACCAGGAGTTAGAGATTTCATCAATCTAAAAGCAGTATTACTCACTTTGGCGTAGTTACCAATTTCTGATAAGTCACGACATACTAAAGTAAAATTATGCTCTTTATCAATTTGGCGGATACGACTAATTTTTTCCATCGCCGTCTTGTCACCGATATGACAACCAAGGGCATAACAAGAATCAGTTGGATATACGACAACACCACCAGAACGAATTTTCTCAACAACCTGATTTATTAAGCGTAATTGTGGATTTTGAGGATGGATAGTGAAAACTGGACTCATAATTTTATAGCAATTCTTAATTAAATTAAAAAATAAATTACTTCTTTTGTACAGGACAAAAAATTAAACTTATTCCCAACGTATTTGTCGGTAACTAACAAAATTAAGAAATACCAAATGTAGGATGGATAAACGGATTATCATCAACCACCCTACATTAAACATACGTCAAATAATTAAAATTATCCCGAACACCTATGATTAAAACTTATGCTTTAGTACTGTCCTATAAACCTGTACTAGCATTACCGGTTTCCACTGGTGGTAATTCACTGTTATTATTACCCTCTACTGGAGGCAAATCACTATTTACCACTGGTGCTTCAACAGGAACGGTTTCTAATGCACTTTTAGGTTCTATACGTTGGATGGAATAATAAGCCAACGCCAAACAAATAACAAAAAATAATGTTGCTAAAATACCGGTAGCACGAGTTAAAAATGATCCAGAACCCTGACTACCAAATACCGTAGAAGAAGCACCACTTCCAAAAGCAGCACCAGCATCAGCACCTTTACCTTGTTGAATTAATATCAATCCGACCAGAGATATACATAAAACAATATGTACAATTACTAACAATTCGGCAATTTGCATAGTTTAACCTGCTTGACCAATAGCTAAAAAATCATCGGCTTTCAATGAAGCCCCTCCAATTAAACCACCATCAATGTCTGGCATAGCAAACAGTT
>JAUCGN010000454.1 GCA_030378125.1 Thiotrichales bacterium HSG1
CACCAACTTTTATGCCAGTTGGGACTTATGGTTCAGTTAAGGCTATGACACCAGAACAGGTTCTTTCTACCGGAGCAGAAATTATTCTTGGTAATACTTATCATCTGATGTTACGTCCAGGTACTCAAGTAATTAAAAAACATGGGGATTTGCACAATTTCATGCATTGGGATAAACAAATTTTAACTGATTCTGGAGGATTTCAAGTATTTAGCTTGGGAAAGATGAGAAAAATTACCGAACATGGTGTAATATTTAATTCTCCAATTAGTGGTGATAAATTTTTTTTAAGCCCAGAAGAATCCATGACAGTGCAACGTGATTTAGGGGCAGATATTGTAATGATATTTGATGAATGCACTCCCTATCCGGCTACTGAACTGGAAGCTCGTGAATCTATGGAATTGTCTTTACGCTGGGCAGCTCGTTCTAAAATTGCTCATGGTGATAACCCAGCAGCTTTGTTCGGCATTGTTCAGGGTGGCATGTATGAACATTTGCGTCATATTTCTTTGGCTGGATTGGTAGATATTGGTTTTGATGGTTATGCTATTGGCGGTTTATCAGTTGGAGAACCTAAGGAAGAAATGCAGCGAATTCTAACAGAAATAGCCCCTAAACTACCAGCAGATAAACCACGTTATTTAATGGGGGTCGGGACACCAGAAGACATTGTTGCAGCAGTTAAATGTGGAATTGATATGTTTGATTGTGTGATGCCTACTCGTAATGCTCGTAATGGTCATTTATTTACCAGTCACGGAGTTATACGAATTCGCAATAGTCAACACAAGCATGATACTGGCCCACTTGATGCTGACTGCGATTGTTATACTTGTCAAAATTATAGTCGTGCTTACTTACACCATTTAGACAAAACTAGGGAAATTTTAGGTTTAAATCTTAATACTTTACATAATTTACATTATTATCAAAATCTTATGCAAAAATTACGGATTGCCATTTCCACACAATGTTTGGATAGTTTTAAATTGGAATATCAATAGCTATTATGATTCAACATCAATGGTTTTATTACTATT
>JAUCGN010000077.1 GCA_030378125.1 Thiotrichales bacterium HSG1
GACTTCAATGGGAGGAGCAACTTTAAGTATTGAAGCAAGTCTGACTCACAATTATACTCGTGGTTTTAAGTTAACTGGTCAATTAGGTGATGTAATGAAAGAATCAGCCGAAATAGCATACAGTTATATGGTATCACACTGTGAAGAATTTGCTATAGAGCAGTCTTTCTTTGAGAAAGCTTTTATCCATATACATGTTCCGGCTGGTGCAACTCCTAAAGATGGTCCAAGTGCTGGAGTTACTATGGCTAGTGCCTTATTATCATTGGCAACTGGCCGCGAGATTAAAAATATACTTGCCATGACTGGTGAATTAACTTTGACCGGTTTGATATTGCCAGTGGGTGGCATCCGTGAAAAGGTTATAGCTGCTCGCCGGATAAATATTTACAATTTGATTTTGCCTAAAGCCAATAAACGGGATTTTGATGATTTACCTAGTCATGTGCGAGAAGGTGTGAATGCTAAATTTGTGAAAAAATACCCTGAAGTAATAGATATTTTATGGAATGAGGAGAAATAATGAAAGAACTTTCTGCTGATGATGAACTATCGTTAAGTAGTGGTATATCTGCTTTTGAAGGTAAGCATTTTCCCATTGCTTATGACCTGTTATTGCCGCTGGCAGAAAATGGTCATCCTGATGCCCAATATAGGTTGGCGATCATGGCTCAGGCTGGGTTGGGTATGGTTGTGAATAAAAATAGTGCGATTAAATGGATGAGGTCTGCTGCTGAACAGAGTTTTGCTGTAGCCCAACATGGTTTGGGATTTATGTATATGGATGGTGATTGTGTGGAGCAAGATTATCAGCAAGCTGTGCATTGGTTTAAATTAGCTGCTGAACAAGGTTTAGCCGGTTCTCAGGTAACTTTGGGAAATTTATACAAAGAAGGTCAAGGAGTCGAGCAGAATTTGCAGGAAGCAGAACGTTGGTTTGCAATGGCTGGTTTTTAAAGTAGTCTTTTACTGTGGTGGATGTCCTATCCACCTTACGATTCATTACCATTGAGTTGAGGGCAACCATAAGGAATTGTCCTCACGGCAAGATGATGATTGGTAGAGGTGATTCCTTGTAGTTAGCCTAACCAAAATAATTAATGCAAATGGCAGTGGCCTTAAGATTGGTTAAAAATAATAATAAAATGGAATTTAACTTATTTATTAATCTGTTAAACTTGTTAGTATTGCTTTCTGGATTAGTCATCGCAATTTTACAATTATATTCTATCCACAAGCAGATTAAAAATGAATATTTTTGGGGAGCTAGAGAAAAATCCTTGTCTTATTCTTTAATTAAAAGTCCTCAATTAAGAGATGCACGTATCCATATTGATGTCGTATTTGGAAATAATATTTCATCTAGGAAAGAACCTTTATCCCTTGAAGAAATAGAAGCTGCTTGTAAGGCTGATAGTACAGTATATACACAAATTAGTGCCTTATTAGCTCATTGGGAAAATATGGCATTAAGTATCTATGCGGGAGTATCAGCAGAGGATGTTGCCAGAGAGATGACTGCTGGTATGATGATATCTTATGTTAATGTATTTATTAACTTCATTAATCAGAGAAGAAAGGACAATCCTAAGGCATATGATTACCTTCTAAAACTTACAAATGAATGGAAAAATGTACAGGGGCATCCAATAGATGTACGTATTGATTTATCTTCTTCTGAACATGTTTGGCATAAAAAAACTTATGATCGTTTTAAACATACGATACATCTTAACAAATAAATCATTACATTGAATAGTTTACCCTTTAGATTTGACATCAATACTTTTTGGAACATATCATATATTTTGTTACTGATATTCATTTGTATAGGTTATGTTAAAACTGTTGTGAGGTTTCGTGTGATTTGGATGGTAAGCGGATTGCTCAGATGCCGAAGGTGGTGGTTGTTTAATTGTTTGAACAGAATTTAACTGATTAAGGGATAGACAGGATTTTAAACTAAAAATGATTTTGTAACTTCTCATTAATAGCAGGTAAAACCAAAATTTAAAATATGAAATTTGTTTTATTTCAAGATATTAGAATGTATGTCAACTTTGATTTACCTGTAGATAATGAGAAGTTACATCATTAATTTTTTTTGCTAAAATCTGAATATTTATGTATAAATGCAATTTGGAAATATGATAAATTTTTCTGAAAAAAAACATTTTTCACTTATCACTAGTGGTCAATATAAATCTAATTCAAGAAAATTATAAAAATGTGGAAACAACATATTTTTGAAGTCATAGCGTTTTTTTGTGGAATTAGCTTTCTAATAGTTAGTTTTTTAATATTTGATTATGCACATAAAAAAAATGAAAAAATTCAATCAGAAAAAGACCATGCCCAACAAGAAACCATAGAAGCAGCTCGACAAATAGAAACAATCTTAGATAAGTTATCTACCGTTGCTAATAGTATTGCCGATGATGTTGGTTCTGGTAAATTGCGTAGAGAGGATATTTCAAAACGGTTAACAACTGCCTTAAAAATTACTCCTAACATATTTGGTATTGGAGTAGCCTTTACTCCCTACGCCAATCACCCACAAAAACGTAAACTTTCACCTTATTATGTAAATAAAGATGGCAAATGGAAACCTAAACAAGATTTAATTCAAGTATTTACTGTGCCAATAAGCTATTTTGATACCATTAAACAAACCAAAATTTCCATTGGAGTGGTATTCGTGGATTATCTGTTGAGCAATGTGCGAGCTTTAATGACATCTTTGGAATTGGGTAGAACTGGTTATGGATTTATCTTGTCAGAAAATGGAGTATTTATAGCTCATCCAATTGATGAATATGTAAAAAATAAACAAACAGTATTTAATTTAGCCGATTCTCACCACGATGATGTTTTACGCCGATTAGCAGAAAAAGCTATTGATGGTGCGAGTGGAGCAGTTGACTATATAGATCAGGAAACCGGTCAATCAGCTTGGATATTTTATCAATTTGTACCTTCTATTAAATGGTCAATTGGAGTGGTATTTTTTAAGGAAGCATTAGACACGGCATCTTTACGCAAACAGTTGATTTGGATTTGTATTGTCATGGTGTTTTTTTTAAGTCTATTGACAGCCCTAATTTCTCGGATTGATAGAGGAGACCGAGCCAGTTTTTGGGAGTATATAATTTCTTTCAATATAATTATTATGGGTGGTATAGGTTTTTTATGGTACTTAGCTCAAACTGCTCCGTTTATTGAGATCGCTAACAGTACCACGATTGTTGATAAAGTTGGTTTAGAAAAATTTTTAACCTCCCAAACTAAACAAATGGCATCCAAAAAACCAGTTTATTATGTACCAACTGGCATTTTTATTGAATCTATGAAATTTTCTGGAGTAAATAATATTACGCTTTCCGGTTATGTATGGCAAAAATATTCTGAAAATATCCCAAAAACAATAACTCGTAGTTTTGCTTTACCACAAGCTGGTTATACTGATATTAAAAAATCATATCATTTGACAGAGAATAATGTTGAAGTTATTGGTTGGCATTTTTACATAGTGATGCGACACGAGTTCTATTATGCAAAATATCCATTTGACAAACGACATATAGGAATAAATATAGCTCACAGTGATTTTGATAAAAATGTAGTTTTAGTTCCAGATTTAGATGCTTATGGAGTTATGAATCCAGTAGCTAAACCCGGGATTAAACGAGAATTTGTTTTGTCTGGTTGGGAAATATTTAAAAGTTTTTTTAACTATCGAATTAATTATAAAAATACTAATTTTGGGATAAGTGAGCATATGGGGGTAGGGAATACTAGTTTTCCTCATTTACACATTAATATTTTACTCAAAAGAGAATTTATCGGCCAGTTCATAAGTAATGTTTTGCCACTTATTATTATCAGTACCATATTATTCGCCTTACAAATGTGGTTGGGAAAAACTACAACTTTTGTACGTTCATTAATCGGTTTGTTTTTTGGTATTTTACTTGCTCATATTCGATTGCGGGGAATTATTAAAACCCCGGAAATTATTTACCTAGAATCTTTTTATTTGATAATATATTGTAGTTTTTTAATGACAACACTGAGCTTTTTTTTATATAGATACAAGATAAATATAGGTTATTATCGTGATGGTATAATACCTAAGCTATTGTTTTGGCCTATGATTTTAGTTAGTTCATTTATAATTGCAATAGTTGTATTTTATGATATATAAAACATTGTTAATAATATCCATTATCACTATCTTAGTGTTTTCTCCGGCCGGAATGACACTTGAAGTTGGAATTACTGAAAATATTAAATCTGTATCAGTAATGCATAATGGCAAGGAAGTAATAATCCAACGCAATCAAAATGTGGATAATTTAATTAATCCTGAGTTTGCTAAAACTTCTCGGGCTTGCCCACCTTTTTGTATTAAGCAGATAGTTGTAGCAGAAGGTGTAAAAACTGTTATTGAGTTAGATGTATTAAACTATTTACAAAATGATAATAGTGTTGTTATAGATTCCCGCACTGTAGCTTGGGTAGATAAAGGTTCAATTCCAGGTTCTATAAATTTGCCTTGGGATGTATTCAATAACACTGAATCAGATATATTTGAAAAATTATTGGAAGTTCAATTTAACGTCACTGTTAACGAAAATGGATATTATTTTGATGCCGCCAAAACATTAGTATTATTTTGTAATGGGCCTTGGTGTAACCAATCTCCAACTAATATTTTAACTTTGTTAGAACTGGGTTATCCGGCAGACAAATTAAAATGGTATCGTGGTGGTATGCAAGATTGGGAATCTTTAGGCTTAACTACAGTTACTGACGTGTTAATACCTCAAATTGATTTGAATACTAAAATAATTGATTTATTGACCTTGCCACCAGAAAAATCTGATTTTAATATTTGGCTAAAACGGTTGATGAAGACTTATTTTACATGGTTAGAAATTGAACCTGAAGTTAAAATGACCCCAGATTTAAAAGTGGTAACAGTGCAACACAATGGTCGAGAGGTATTAATTGAACGCAATCAAAATAAAGATAATACGATTAATCCTGAGTTTGCTAAAACATCACGTCCCTGTCCTCCAAAATGTTTAAAACCAATTAATTTAGTAACGGATGTTGAGATTGTTGGAGAATTAGAAGTATTAAATTATTTAGAAAAAATGTCACAAGGTGATAATTCTATTTTAGTTATTGATTCGCGGGCAATTGATTGGGTGGTTAAGGGTTCTATTCCGGGTGCGGTTAATATTCCTTGGGATATTCTTAGTAGTAAAGAATCTAGCCCTCCAATTGTTAGAAAACTATTAAAAGAACAAATTGGGGTGAGTATTGACCTAAATGGTAAATTTTCCTTTGATAAGGCTAAAACTTTAGTTATATTTTGCAATGGTTCTTGGTGTAATAAATCTCATGACAATATTATAACTTTATTAGAATTGGGTTATCCACCAACAAAACTTAAATGGTATCGTAGTGGCATGCAAGGTTGGGAAACATTTGGTTTAACTACTGTAAATGACATTCCTATGCCTTGGTTTGGATTGTAATTTAGACTTTTTGACATTATTTGGTTATATATTGCACAAGGGAATAACTTAACTGATATTACATACCAATAAGGTTTCTTTAATCATCTTGTTCAATTTTACCAGTCATTTTTTTTACATCCACCAGCATATCATGTACTTGAGTTTTCAATTGGTCAACAGCAAGTTTAGAATCTTGCACCTTTTGACACCCATTAGCAGCTTGTAAAGTCGCAGTGTAGGCTAATAACTTAGTCTGTTCTGCTAACATAATTTTACTTAGTTCTTGAGCAATTTTTACAGAATCTATAGAATCCGTAGATTCTGAAGATTGTTTTGATGATGCTGAACTTTTTTCTTTAATTTCTTCCCAAAATTTAGCCGAATTAGTTATTGTGTCGGATGAAGAAAAATATTTTCCAACAAGATAATACAATAAACCAAAAATAAAAATAGAAACTACAGAAACAATTGAAATATTAATTATTAATTGCCAAATTTGTTGATTTAAATATGCCTTTTCTCTAGCAATAAATTTATCTACATCATCCATGTAAATCCCAGTGCCTATCACCCAACCCAATGGTTCGTATAATTTTACATAGGATAATTTGGATACATCTTTTATCGAACCTTTTAAAGTTGGTTTATCCCATGCAAATTCAACGTAACCACTACCTTTTTTCTTACAAATTTTAATGAAAGATTTAATAACTTCTCCAAGTTTAGTAAGTCGTCCGCCTTCCAATACAGTGTTTTCAATAGAACTTGCAATAGGATACATATAGAATTGGGGAGCAGATTCATCCATATTACTTATCCAAAAAAAACCAATACCATTGTCATATCTAATTTGCCTAAGTTCTGTTCTGCTTTTATTCATACCATCTGAGATAGCATCATCAATATAAAAGTCAGTACCGATAATCCAATTCCAATCTGAAAATAGTCTTACATAAGATAATTTTGGTACATCAATAATTGATTTATTTGTGGTATCTTTAGGCCATAGATAGTCCACAAAACCACCTCCTTGCTTCTGCACTAGTTCAGCAAAAGCTACAAACAAATTTTGTTCTTTGTTCATAGTACAATTATATTTAGGATCATCCATAATTTGACCATTTAACGAAGGTATAGTAGGGTGCATGATCATTTTTGGGTAGGGTAAACTAGTATCACTGATCCAAATATAACTATTACCATTATTATATCTAATTTTTTTAATTTCGTTAATTGCTTCTGTTTGAGCCTCAGCAAGAGTTAGTTGACCGGCTTTAACTTTTTCATTTTTTGACCTAAAAATTGTTTCCGCAACATCAATAATATTTTTTAATTGACGGCCATAATGCCTTTCTAAATAATCTTTATCCGTTGAATTTTTATAATTAGAATCCACAGCAGAGTAAGCAACATCTACAAAGTTTTTTAAATTTTGTTTTATTTGGTAAATTTCTTCAACTTTATATCTGTCAAGCATATTATTGCTCCTTTGTATCGCCCCATAAGTGGTATAACCTAACACTAGAGCAACAGGTACAATAACGTAATACATTTTATTTTTCATAATTTTATAATTTATATGTTGATATTATTTTACTGATAGCCATAGAGTACTTGATGAAAATGTTGAATCAAGATGTGGGGGATTTTATCATGACTTATTTCACTTTTTAACCTTGAGATAGGTTAGTTGCTGTCTAAATACCTAGTAATTTTTTCATGGGATATATTTTAACATTTTTTTAGTCCTCTGCGTACAACAGTTATCATATAGTTTTTATAATATCGTTATAAAGTATCAATTCAAGAAATTAAAACTCACATAAGAAATATAATAGGTCAAGTTTAACTCGTTCCCAACGGCCTCGTTCACTGCTATTAAGTTAAGAAAATAACGATTATTAATCAATATGTTATAATGTTGACTGTTTAGCATAACAAAATGATGTAGCTCAATAATTAATTAAAAATATTGGAGTATTTTTTAAGGTGCAATTTTTGCTTAACAGATGATTTGATATGTATAGTGATAAATCTATTAATTACTTGATATTTAACAACTTTTTAGAGTAAACACTATTCTGTGCAGGACTACCCAAAAACCAAAAACTACTCCCTCCACTCCAACCGCAAGGGTATTTCTTTGGCGATGTTTTCGTAGTGTTTACGGATAACTGCGAGTTTGAACAAGATTGTGCAGGATTAAAGGATTAACAAGATAAATGTTTTTTGGTTCATGGTTTTTAATCCTGACAATCCTTAAATCCTGCATAATCATGTTCAAAAACCTCACTACTCCCTCCACTCTAACCGCAAGGGTATTTCTTTGGCGATGTCTTCGTAGTGTTTTCGGATAGTTGAGAGTTTGAACAAGATAGTCCCATATT
>JAUCGN010000455.1 GCA_030378125.1 Thiotrichales bacterium HSG1
GGTTACATGCAGGTCAGAATTGGACCTAATCGAGTCAATTTATCACTATTACCGGGTATAAGAAATTTGCGAGGTTTTGGGCAACCAATAGCCGACTCGGTAAAATTAATGTTCAAAGAAATTATCATTCCAACCAATGCCAATAAATTCTTATTTGTATCTGCACCTATATTAGCTTTGGCACCAGCTTTAGCAGCTTGGGCAGTGATTCCCTTTGCAGATGGTTGGGTATTAGCAGATATTAATGCAGGATTACTCTACATTCTAGCTATGACTTCCATTGGAGTTTATGGCATTATGATATCTGGTTGGGCTTCCAATTCCAAATATGCTTTTTTAGGAGCTATGCGTTCTGCAGCTCAGATTATTTCTTATGAAATTGCAATGGGTTTTGCTTTAGTCGGTGTATTGATGGCGGCTGGTAGCTTGAATTTAACCGAAATTGTGATGTCACAACAAGGTAGTTTTCTCCACTGGTTTTGGATACCTTTATTCCCACTATTTATAGTCTATTTTATATCTGGTTTAGCAGAAACTAATCGTGCTCCATTCGATGTAGCAGAAGGTGAATCAGAAATTGTGGCTGGTTTTCATGTAGAATATTCAGGGATGTTATTTGCCGTCTTTTTCTTAGCAGAATATGCCAACATGATTTTGATTGCTTCATTGGTAACAATCATGTTTTTAGGTGGTTGGCTATCTCCATTTGAAGGTATTCCACTATTAGAATATATCTATTTACCCGGTATTTTTTGGTTTGGGGCTAAAGTAGCATTTGTATTATTTTTCTTTTTATGGACAAGAGCCACTTTTCCTCGTTATCGTTATGATCAAATCATGCGATTAGGTTGGAAAGTATTCATTCCAGTTACTTTAGTTTGGATAATAGTGTTAGGGCTTATGATACTGTTCAAATTACCACCTTGGTTTGCATGAGGAAATGTGATGAATGCAATTAAAAATCTATTTAAAAGTTTATTTTTATTGGAATTAATAAAAGGTTTACGAGTAACTGGGCGTTATTTGTTTGACCGTA
>JAUCGN010000456.1 GCA_030378125.1 Thiotrichales bacterium HSG1
GAAGAAACTTTGATTGATATTTTACTTGATATATGCTCAGAACGTTTTGATGAAATTGGAAAAAATCTAATTAAAGTCCTAGCGGAAAATAATCGATTACCAGTTGTTCGAGAACTATCAATTCAATTTGAACAAATGAAAGCTATACATCAGGGTTATGCTCAAGTAGAAATCATTTCACCTTATCCAGTTGCACATTCACAGCTGCAAGAAGTTGAAAATATTCTTAAAAAACGTTTAGGTGAGGCTGTTGATATCAGCACTACAATTGATAAAACCTTATTAGGCGGTTGGTTAGTTCGAGTTGATAAAGAAGTTATTGACCTGTCAGTCAATGGCTATTTACGACAATTAGCCGCAGATTTACGCCGTTTTTAATTATGAGAAAATATAAATGTTGCAATTGAATCCCTCTGAAATAAGTGAATTAATTAAACAGAGAATTGAACAATATGATTTAACTACGGAATCTCGTAGCGAAGGTTCCATTGTCAGTATTACCGATGGTATTGTCCGCATTCATGGTCTAGCCAATGCTGTGCAAGGGGAAATGTTAGAATTTCCGGAAGATACTTTTGGTATGGCTCTGAACTTGGAACGTGATTCTGTTGGGGCAGTAGTATTAGGCCCTTATGAACATCTTTCTGAAGGTGATAAGGTACGATGTACTGGTCGTATCTTAGAAGTACCAGTTGGTGATAGTCTATTAGGTAGAGTGGTTAATTCTCTTGGCCAACCTATTGATGGTAAAGGACCAACCAATACTACAGAGTTTTTACCGTTAGAACGAATAGCACCCGGGGTTATTAGTCGCCAATCAGTTGATCAGCCAGTACAAACTGGTTTGAAAGCTATTGATGCTATGGTTCCATTAGGACGTGGTCAACGTGAGTTGATTATTGGTGACCGTCAGACTGGTAAAACTGCGGTAGCTATTGATGCCATTATCAATCAAAAAGATACTGGAGTCAAATGTATCTATGTTGCAATTGGTCAAAAAGCATCTTCAGTAGCGAATGTGGTGCGTAAATTAG